>JBLMWR010000642.1:0-3076 GCA_050257335.1 Deltaproteobacteria bacterium
GTGGGCGTTGTACTCGACTCTCACGCGTCGCTGGTCGACGCCGGCC
Organism: Deltaproteobacteria bacterium; assembly: GCA_050257335.1. Classification (GTDB taxonomy): domain Bacteria; phylum Planctomycetota; class Planctomycetia; order Planctomycetales; family Planctomycetaceae; genus JACQFH01. The sequence continues at coordinate 47 of JBLMWR010000642.1, forward strand.
GGCGGCGGGGCCGTGGCCTTGTTCCTTCCCGCGACGGGCCTGGCGCTGCTGGTCCTGCGCCTGGTCTCAACAGAATCGTCCGCGTGGAGTGGACGTGCGGTCGGAGAAGCCATAGTGCTGGCCGTCGGCACCGTGCTGGGGTACGGACTCTGGGACATGGCGATGAGGAGGGGGAACCTGGTACTCGTGGCCGCGTGTTCCTATTTCACGCCTCTCTTATCGACTTTTGTCAGTTGTGTGTACTTGCAGGTGGCGCCGGGATGGAGGCTGTGGATCGGATGTTTGGCGCTCGTGGCGGGCTCTCTGCTGACCTGGCTTTCTCTCTCCGACCGACCCACAAAGAAAGAGGGCGTTATACAGCCGGATGCCGCTTGATCAGATCCGCACGAAGATCTTCCGGCGGTACATCCACCAGAGGACCAGCCAGAAGACCAGCAGCACCAACACACGCTCCAGGATCGGGGCATACGTCGTACCCAGGCTCTCGAAGACCTGCGGGTGGATGTGCCGCTTGAGGTTGTCCCGCACGAACGGGTTCATGAGTTGCCACATGCAGTACAGCGTGATCGGATTGAGCCCGACCACCACGAAGGGAAAGGCCCAGCGCTTCCAGCGCGCCCACTCGATGATCGCGACGAAAGCGGCCAGCACCAGCGTGACCCAGCCGGCACTGTAGAGGGCCCACGAGGGTGTCCAGATGCGTTTGACGATGGGGCACAAGCCTGCCCACGCCAGCACCTGGCCGACGACGATCCCCGCCACGCCGAACACGACGAGGTACTTGAGCTTGCGGGCGATCGGCCGGTCGCTTCGCAGCAATTCGCCCGCCAGCAGGCCGAAGATCATCGTCGCGATCGCGGGGACGAAATTCAGCGTCTGGTAGCCGCCGGCGTTGAAGACATAGGACTTCTCGTGCGGGAACAGGTTCAGCAGCCACTGGTCCACCGTGGCGGCGAAGTTGACGTTCTTGTCCCAATGGGCGGCAAAGCCGGTCAGGTGCGACCAAGCCGCCGGCACGCCGACGCTCTGCCAGTCGAAGCCGGCCGGAGGCAGCGGGTGCAAGGCAAACGCCAGCCAATAGGCGAACAAGATCCCGAAAGCGGCGAGCCATTGCGTGCGGGGTCTTGTGAACGCCAGGAGGAAAAGCACCGGATAACCCAGGCCGATCTGGGCCAGGACATTCGAGAAGCTCCACACCGTCTGCCGGCTCCAGGCGGACGTGAGAAAGACGGCCAGGAGCACAAGGATCAGCGCCCGCCAGAGCGCGTGCCCGAAGAGCCGGCCGAAGCTCTGCCCCCGCACCCGACGATTGGCGACCGACCACGGCAGGGCAACACCCACCATGAACATGAACGCCGGTTGAATAATGTCCCACAGTCGCATCCCGGCCCAGGGTGCATGCTCCGTGTGGTGGGCCAGGAATTGCCAGAGACCGCTGTCGGGAAATTGCCGTGCCACCTGGGCCAAACCCAGTCCGCTGGATGCCATCAGCAACATGATGGCGCCGCGATACGCATCGAGCGCCACCAGGCGCTCGGGTTTGCCCCTGTCGACAAACTCGGCGGTCGGCGCAAACGGCAACTTCGGCGTCTCACGGGACTCGCCGCGAGGGTTGTCCGGCATCATGGTAAGAAACTGGACTTTGGCAAAATACACATTGGGCCTACTTTAGGAAGGAAAAATCTTGTTCCTCGATTTTTCCTTCCTAAATCTTAAGTACCGCATGGATAAAGACTTACATTGATTCTTCAAGAAAATCGAAGAATAAGATTTTCTTGAAGAATATAGGCCCAATGCGCATTTTGCCAAAGTCCACTAAGAAACACGGGCCCACGGTCGCCAGGACTGCGGTGGGCCCGTGCGGTTCGTCCAGGGTCGCGCGTGTCAGACCATGTCTTTGAGGCTCTTCAGGGCGCGAATCTTCACCACGTTCCGGGCCGGCTTGGCCTTGAACATGGTCTCTTCGCCCGTGAAGGGATTGATGCCCTTGCGGGCCTTGGTGGCGGGCTTGCGAACGACGACCAGCTTCATCAGGCCGGGGACCGTGTAGGCGCCGGGGCCGCTGCGACCGAGGCTCTTCTGAATCTGGCCGGCCATCGCCTCCAACACCGAGCTCACCTGCTTCCGGGACAACCCCGTCTTCTCGGAGATGCCGGATACGATCTCGCTCTTTGACATCGCTTTTGCGGACTTCTGCGCCATATGTGGCCTCCTTGCTCTGATACCCGAAAACTGTTAGAACACAACGAATGCCGCCGGTCAACGCGGACATTGTGAACATGTATAGGGGCCTTCCCGGCTTCTGTCAATGACAAAACACGGGAAAATACGGGTTTTTTTACAGGATCGGGGGACACGGGAAACGGTTGCCACGACCGAACCGGGAGAACCGGAGGCGTGACAGATGCGCGACGGCATGAGAAAGGGACAGGAATGAGCCCCTCTTGCGCGATGAACCACGTGGAGCGCTTCCGCGCCGTGATGAATTTCGAGCCGGTGGACCGACTGCCGCGCTGGGAATGGGCGATGTGGTGGGACGCCACGATCGCCCGCTGGCACGAGGAGGGTTTGCCGCGGACCCTGGAATTCAACCAGGTCTTCGACATGGCGCAGTACTTCGGCCTCGATCCCTACCAGCAGTTCTGGTTCAGCACGACCGAGGCGACCATCGCAGCGACGCAGCATCATATCGAAGGCACGGTGGCGGACATGGATGATTACCGGCGGATCCGGCCGCGACTCTATCCCGACCACGCGCGCGCCATCGAGGCGATGCGGCCGTGGGCCGCGCGGCAGGCGCGCGGCGCGGCCGTCGTGTGGGCGACGCTGGAAGGCTGGTTCTGGTTTCCCCGCACGCTGATGAACATCGAGAAACTCAGCTACGCGTTCTACGATCAGCCGGAGCTGGTCCATGCGATCAACCGCGATCTACTGGCGTTCAACCTGCGGCTCCTGGGTCAGATGGCCCGGGTCTGCGTGCCGACGTTCATGACCTTGGCCGAGGACATGAGCTACAATCACGGGCCCATG
>JBLMWR010000643.1:0-3437 GCA_050257335.1 Deltaproteobacteria bacterium
AGCGCCTGAAGCGGAGTGTTTGTTCGCGTCTCGCGGACGACGCACGTTTCGCGGGCCGCGGCGTCGAAGGTCATCATCGTGGGGGGCGCCACGGTGCGCTTGAAATAGGTGTACAGGCTGCGGCGGTACAGGTTGTCTCCGGTGTCCTGCACGTAATCGGTATCGGCCAGTTCCTTCCACAGGCCCTCTGGCTGATACGGTTTCACCGACGGCCCCCCCAGCTTTTCGACAAGCAGCCCGCCGGCGTAGAGGGCCTGGTCGCGAACCATCTCGGCTGACAAACGCAGCCGCGAGCCGCGAGCGAGAAAGCGATTGTCCGGGTCGCGCTGCAACAGCGCCGGCGTGGTTCGGGACGATTGGCGATAGGTCGAGGAGGTGACGATCAGGCGCACCAGGGCTTTGACGTCCCAAGCGTCCTGCTTTCCCCCGCTTCGCAAGGGGAGGCCGGGGGGGGTGGCGGTGCTGGCAGCGGGTTCGCCGGAAAAATCGTTGCGCGACCTCCCCTGCCCCCCCTTGCCAAGGAGGGGAGACGCTGTGCCTGACATGAACTCGACGGCGAGCCAGTCGAGGAGTTCGGGGTGGCTGGGCCATTCTCCCTGGGCCCCGAAGTCGTCCACCGTCTTGACGAGTCCAGTGCCAAACAGCATCTGCCACATCCGGTTGACCGCCACCCGGGCCGTCAGCGGGTTCGAGCGATCGACCAGCCAGCGGGCCAGGCCCAGGCGGCTATTGGGAACGCCCTCCGGTAAAGCCGGCAGGCTCGCAGGGAGCCCCGGCCCGACTTTTTCTCCGTGCTTGTCGTACTCCCCCCGGATGAGAACAAACGTGTCGCGCGGGACGGGCATCTCCTGCATGACCATCGTCGTGGGGAAGCTCTCAACCAGTCGAATGCGTTCCCTCCGGAGCGCTTCGACCCGTTCGTGCGCCTCGCGAATTGGCAGCGGGGCCGCGCGTTCCAGAAAGCAGGCTCGCAGCTTTCCGGACTGCGCCGCCGTGCGGCGATCGAGGGGAAGCGACCGCAAGTCGCCAATCGTCTCGGCCGTCGCCAGAACCTGAACTTCAGCTTCAGACAGCACATCATCGCAGACGCGCACGTCGTCGATCAGTCCGTGGAAGCGTCCTTCGGGACCGTTGCCGGCGCCGATGTGGAAGGGTTCTTTCGTGGCAAATGTCTGATTGAGGAGGTCGAGCACGACCTTCAGCACCTGCCGCTTGCCGTTGATGAAAACCTGGACACCGGAGGCTCCGCGCGAACCGTCGTACGTTACGAGAATATGGTGCCAGGCGTCGGGCGCCAGCGGCGCTTCCGTCTCGAGCCGGAGCGCATCATCGAGCCAGCGTTTGACGAGATTGAACTGCAAGCGGCCGTTTTCGAGGACGACGTAATATCCGTCACCGTGCTCGGCATCGGTCATCCGCGAGAGAATCGTCCCCCCCCGCGGGCCCTGCGGAAAAGCCCAGGCGGCGAGCGAAAACTTGTCGTTGAAGCCGAATCCGCCGACGTCTCCGGCGCTGACGAACCGCGTGCCGTCGAATTCTCCTGCCTGGCCGAGCTTTCCCGGCTTGAACAGGGGCTCGCCGTCCTCCCAGCGTGTTTCGGCCGCACCGCATTCCGGTTCCGTTTGGCGCTCGTCCAGGGAAACATGCGCTTTCTGCGCCCGCGTAATCGTCCAGCCGGCAAGCGCCTGCGGGTCGAGTGCCCTTTCCCATTCCACTTGGGCAGCGACGATCTCGGGAAGCAGCCTGGCGAAGGCCTGCTCCTCGTCCGCCAGGCGTGATTCGAGCTGTTTCAACTGTTGCTGCTGTTCGACCGTCGGGGCCTTGATGAACGGCGGCGAATTGCCGTACTTCACCGCCCGCCCGAACTCGGGGACGTTATTGAAGTACGCGAAGGCCTGGTAGAACTCCTTTTGCGTGAACGGGTCGAACTTGTGCTCGTGACAGCGGCTGCACCCCATCGTCAGCCCCAGCCAGACGGTGAATGTCGTTTCCACCCGATCGACGACGTACTCCACAGCGTATTCCTCAGGGATAATCCCTCCCTCACCGTTCCCGCGATGGTTGCGGTTGAAGCCGCTGGCGATCTGCTGGTCGAGCGTCGCGCGGGGAAGCATATCGCCGGCGATCTGTTCGATCGTGAACTGGTCGAACGGCATGTTGCGGTTATAGGCGTCGATCACCCAGTCGCGCCACCGCCACATCGAGCGCTCGCCGTCGCTCTGGTAGCCGTTCGTGTCGGCGTACCGCGCCCCGTCGAGCCAGCGGACCGCCATCCTCTCGCCGAACCGCGTCGAGGCAAGCAGGCGATCGACCACTTTCTCGTAGGCGTCCGACGAGTCGTCGGCGAGAAAGGCGTCGACCTCGGCGGGCGTGGGGGGCAGGCCCGTGAGATCGAGCGAAACCCGGCGGATCAGCGTCGTCTTGTCGGCTTCGGGAGCGGGGGATAACCCTTCCCGTTCGAGACGTCCCAGAACGAACTCATCAATGGGATTTCTGACCCGCGCTGGATTTCTGACTTTCGGCGGGGCGACCGCAACCGGCGGCAGAAAGGCCCAGTGCTTCTGCCATTTCGCCCCCTGCTCGATCCAGCGGCGGAAGAGGTCGATCTGCGTTTTGGTCAGTTTCTTTCCCGATTTGGCCGGCGGCATCCGATCTTTTTCGTCGTCGGCGATCAGCCGCTGGTACAACTCGCTGTGCTCCAGGTTCCCCGGCACCACCGCCCGGCGGCCGCCGAGGTCCGCGGTTGCCCCTTCTTCGGTGTCAAGCCGCAGGTCGGCCTTGCGCTGCGCCTTGTCGGGACCGTGACACTGATAGCAGTTGTCCGAGAGAATCGGGCGGATGTCGCGGTTGAACTCGACCGGAGCAAGGTCTTGCTCCAGTTCCGCGGCGAGCACCCTGTCGCCACCGGTCAGAGCCCCGAAGAGTAGCGCCGCGAGAAACGCAATTTCTGTCCGAGCCCGGACCTTCATAGTGCACCAGTCCCCCATGGATGAATCCGTAATTTTTAATTATATCAGGTTCCCGCCGGCTTTTGACGCGGCCGATGGCAGTTTTTCAGATCTGGAAGGGAGCCCGTTCATCCGCACGATACGAACAGACGTGCCCCGAATGACGCGGTATTCAGTGATGTTCACGCCTTGACTTTTTGGGCAGAAAGTCGGAAAATAAAACGGAAGATGGATATCGGATGGCACGCCACGCCAAATCACTCAAAGCCAACAAATCAGCAACAACATTGCTGGTCTTGTTCATCCCAAGCCGGGACCGGGACGAGCGCCCGATTGACCAGCAAGAATGGGTTGATGAAGCGCTGACCACACTGGGAACGCTGTTTGGAGGAGCGACAGCGTACCCACAAGGCAAAGGTGTCTGGCGAGATGACGCACGAGGCGGCAGGCTCGTATTCGACGAACCGGTCGTGATCCAGTGCTATACCA
>JBLMWR010000644.1:0-3045 GCA_050257335.1 Deltaproteobacteria bacterium
AAACCGACGGATTTTAGACGGAAAATTGAAGGGCAGAAAAACTGGGGCGTTCCAGCCCCAGATTTGGTAAGGTTGCGTCATATTTCTGCCCTCAATTTGTGTCAGATGACGCACCGAAATCACGGCTGTATCAAACACCAACTGTTGGCAGGACGATCGGCAAGATCCAGGGAAGCCGGCGGCTTCCGGCGGGCAGGGCAACTTTAACAGGTGGCCCTTAAATAGGTTACGCAATTTCAGTGCCGGCGTCAAATCCCGGGTAGCCGGGGCAGGACTACATTTTCACATCCCGCTCGCGTTTTTTGGTATAAACGTATCGAATTCCCGAGTCTCGCGCGCAGCCCCTCGCCGAACATGAAGATCACACGTATCGCTGCCTGGCGGATCGACCTGCCGCTCCACGAAGGGAGCTACAAGTGGTCCGGCGGCAAGTCGGTTTCGGTTTTCGACAGCACCGTCGTGGCGGTCGAGACGGACGCGGGGATCACCGGCTTCGGCGAAGTCTGCCCGCTGGGGCCGTTCTATCTGCCGGCCTACGCCCAGGGGGCGCGCACGGGAATCGCCGAGTTGGGGCCGCACCTGCTCGGCGAGGATCCCACTCAGCTCGCGAAGCTGAATCGCCGCATGGACGCCGCCCTGCAGGGGCATCCCTACGTCAAATCGGCGATCGACATAGCTTGCTGGGACATTCTGGGGAAGGCGACGAATCAGCCGGTATGCGTGCTTCTGGGAGGGCGGTACGGCGAAGACTTCGGCCTCTATCGCGCCATCTCGCAGGAAGCCCCCGAGGCGATGGCCCAGAAGGTCGCCGGCTATCGGACCGAGGGTTACCACCGATTCCAGTTGAAGGTGGGGGGCGACCCGGAGGTCGATATCGAGCGAATTCGCGCCGTCGCCGCGAAGTTGCAGCCGGGAGACCGGCTGATCGCCGACGCCAATACCGGCTGGCTGATGCACGATGCGCTCCGCGTGGTGCGGGCGGTGCGCGACGTCGATGTTTATATCGAGCAGCCGTGCCGGACTTATGAGGAGTGTCTCACGATCCGCCGGCACTGCGACCACCCGTTCATCCTCGACGAAACCATCGACTCGCTCGATGTGCTCTTGCGGGGACACGCGGACCGGGCCATGGACGTGGTGAACATCAAGATCAGCAAGTTCGGCGGGCTGACGAAAGCCCGGCAGGCGCGCGACCTGTGCGCGTCGCTGGGCATCGCTATGACGATCGAAGACAGCTGGGGAGGCGACATCGTGACCGCCGCGATCGCTCACCTCGCCCACAGCACGCCCAGCGAGCTGCTCTTCACGACCACCGACTTCAACAGTTACGTCACGGTGAGCTTCGCCAACGGAGCGCCGAAGCGCGCGAAAGGCCGCCTGGCGGCATCCCCGCTGCCGGGCTTGGGGATCGTGCCGAAGATGGACGTGCTGGGAAAGGCCGTGGTCGAGGTGGGGGGAAATTGAAAATTGCGAATTGCCGTGGGGCGGGCTGGGGAAGCCCGCCCTGCTGGTGCAAGCCGGCAGCGCTTTTTCCGGGCCAATCCGGCCAGTCGCGACACGCGATTTGCGTGTTATTCGTTGTCATCCGTGACGGCCAGGCGCACGTTCTCGATGCCGACTTCGCGGCCGGTGTCCATAATCATCACGGCCGTCCCGTGGGTGGCGTCGCCGTGGCCCACCACCAGCAGTTTGTCGGGGCGACTGCCGCTGGTCCGCAGGTCGCGCAGCTTGAAGAGAAGGTCGCGCTCGTTGTGCACCTCGGCGTCGTTGACCGTGATCCGGTCATTGCGATCGATGTGGACGACGATCGATTCGTTGTCGGCTTCGAGGTCCGACAGGGCCCGCGGTTCGCGGGCGGCGGCCTTCTGGGGATCGGGGGCCGGCATTGGGACCGTCGAGTCGATGGCCTTCATCGATGTGACGAGAAAGAAGATTAAGAGGAAGAAGACAATGTCGACCATGGCCGTCATGTCGATCAGATCTTCGAAGTTGATGCTCATTGGCGGCCGCGTCAGCGCCACTTCGGGATCCTTTCTGCGCCCCGAGCGCGCGGCACGCGGCGCAACGACCGCTGTCACGGCCTTCATCAGCGGCGCAGGCGCCGGTTCGCTCTCGGGCGCTTCGAAAACCTCCGCCTCTTGCGCTTGCGGTTTCGCGCCCGTCTCCTGGGTTTCCGGTATCACCTCCCGCGGAGGTCTTTCGGTCTGCGACACAAGCGGCACGCGCAGCCGCGACCCGCAGCGCGTGCAGGCCACGAGCTTGCCCGAGAAATCGTCATCGATCCGCAGCTTCTGCGTGCACTCGGTGCAGTAAAACGTGATCGGCACGAATCGCTACTCCTGCTCGATAACGACGACCTTGAGATCCGTCCCCGGAACGGCGACGGCCATCGCGCCGACCCGCGATACGTCCCTCAGCCGCACGCTCTTTTCGGCCTTGATCAGCACGGTATTCCGGTTGGCCCGCACCGCCGCCTCGACCGCCTCGCGGATCTTGCGCTCGTGGGCCTCCAGATTATCCAGCGAGAGCCGCTCATTCCCCTCGTCGATCGTCATCTCTCCCGGTCCGCCATGTTGGCCTGCCGTGATGGTGAAAATGATCGACGTGTCGCGATCGGCAGCCGAGACGTGTTTCGCCGTGGGAAGATCCATCTCCGCCAGCGCGGCCGTGACGGTCGTGACCAGAAAGAAGATATTCATCATGAAGACCAGGTCGATCATGGCGGTGATGTCGAACCGGGCCTCGTCATGAATGGGACGGCGCTTGACGAGCGGATTCGCGTCCGGACCGGAATCCAGAAGCGGATTCGAGACCGCCGGAAGAGAAGGACCGCCACCGCCACCAGCCATGATGCCACCAGCCTGCTACGCGCCTTCGGGGCGAAAGTGTTCCAGGATCCGCGTCATGCCGTTCCCCAGCGATTCCTGCAGGAGCCGCACACGAATCGTCAGCATCGACAGGATGTATCCCAGGGGAATCGCCGTCGCCAGACCCATCGCCGTGCAGATGAGGGCGATGCTGATGTCTTCGGCGATCTGGGAAGGC
>JBLMWR010000645.1:0-5717 GCA_050257335.1 Deltaproteobacteria bacterium
CCGCTTTCACGGACGGGTCGATGAAATCCTGCTGCGGCGACTGATCGAAGCAACGCCGCCCGTTTGAAAACAGGTCTGATTCAGGCAGGATCGTCGGTGCTGCGCGACGAATGCCGCGGAAAGATTAATGACGAAAGACGGCCCTCTCACCTCGCCAGAAACACCCGGAGGGATTTTGGAAACTAAGGCAAGACGGACGCTGGGAATCTTCGTCAGAGAGCCGGTTCCCGGACAGGTCAAAACGCGATTGGCCGCGGAGCTGGGTGCCGAGAGGGCCGCGGAGATCTACTCCGCGTTTATTTCCGACCTCGCCGATCGTTTTCGCGGGATCGGCGCGGAACGCGTATTGTGCTACTGTCCCGATTCGATCGAATCGCGGCGCTACTTCGAGACCGTCGCCGGCCAGGATTACCGATTATGGGGGCAGCCGAACGCCGGCCTGGAGATGCGCATGCAGCGATTTTTCGAAGAGCACATCCGGGGCGTCGACGACCGGGCCGTCATCATCGGTTCCGACAGCCCGACGCTGCCGGGTGAATATATCGTACGGGCCTTTGCCGGACTCGACGGGGCCGACTGCGTCATAGGACCGGCGGCCGACGGCGGTTTTTATCTCATCGGGATGCGAGGCCGCGCGTGGCCCGTTTTTACGGGCGTCGCATGGAGCACGTCCTGCGTGCTCGATCAGACGGTTCAACGGCTGCGGGAATGCGGCGCCTGCCTGGCCGTGTTGCCGGTGTGGTACGACGTCGATACGCCCGACGACTGGCGATTCCTGGTCGGGCACGTCCGGGCGCTGGCGCTGGCCGGCTCGCCCGTCAATCTGACGGCGACCAGGCAGTGCATTGGTTCGAAGGAGGAGGAGCTGTGATGTCGCTGGGTCACTCGGTGACCCGGCGGTTTCGGCGTGCCGTGCTTATCGGGCGTTCGAACGGCCGATCCGCGTCAAGCGCCACGGCACGGCGGCTCCAGCGTGACTCGGAGGTCGGGCGGGCAGGTGGCGTCGGTTGCCGACCGGTCACGCAGTGACCGGCCTGCGAGGTCCCTGGATACCGAAATCCGCGTGAGATGCTTATAATGTATTTTGCTTTCCCGCAGCGGCTCGTGCGGGAGAAGGCGGAGCTGATTCCATGCGACGCGATGAACGAAAAATCCCTTCCAAAATCCTGATCGCCGACGATAACCATCAGAACTGCGAACTCCTCGACGCCTATCTGGCCGACGAGGGGTACCAGATCGAGATGGTCTACGACGGACAGCAGACGCTCGATTCGGTGGCGAAATCGCAGCCCGACCTGATTCTGCTGGACATCATGATGCCCAAAGTCAGCGGCTACGAGGTGTGCCAGCGGCTCAAGGCAAGCCCAGAGACGCGCAACATTCCGATCATCATGATTACGGCTCTGGCGGAAATGGGAGACATCGAAAAGGCGGTCAATGCCGGCGCGAATGACTTCCTCACCAAGCCCGTCAACAAGCTGGAATTGACGACGCGCGTGAAGACGCTCCTGCAACTTCGGCATTTGACGAACGAGCGGGACCGCCTGCTGGCATACCTGGAAGGAGTCGAGCGCCTGCACGAACAGCAGGCGCGCTGATCCGTGTCGTCTCTTCCCGAGTCGCTGCCGCGCGTCGTTCTCAAGCCCCGCCGGGCACAGCCCTTTTTCGCCCGCCATCCGTGGGTTTTTTCCGGGGCGGTGGCCCGCATCGAGGGAGATCCGCTGCCGGGGGCCGAGGTGGCGCTCGTGACCGAGCATGGAGAATTCGTCGCCCGGGGGCTGTTCAATCCGTTCAGCAACATCCAGGTCCGACTGTATGGATGGGACGCGAAAACGCCTCTCGATGAAGCGTTCTGGTCGACTCGGCTCGATGAGGCGATCCGCCTGCGGCGCGACGTGCTGCGTCTGATGCAGCCGAATTCCGCCTGCCGGCTGGTATTCAGCGAGGCCGACGGGTTGTCGGGACTGGTCGTCGATCGCTACGGAGACTGGCTGTCGGTGCAGCTCACGAGTCTCGCGCTGGCGTCGCGGCGTGAACTGCTGGCACGGCTGCTGAACGAAAAACTGGCGTCCGCCGGCATCTGGCTCAGGACGGAACGGGGAATTCGTGAAGCGGAAGGGCTGGAAATCGCCGATGGATTGATGAGCGGAAACGCGCCGCCCAGGCCGCTGGTCATTGACGAGCACGGCCTTAAATACGGAATCGACATTGTCGAAGGGCAGAAAACCGGATTCTTTCTCGATCAGCGGGACAATCGGTTCGCAGCGGCACGATACGTCCGCGACGGGAGGATGCTGGACCTCTGCTGCTACACCGCCGGTTTTGCCATGAACGCCGTCAGGCATGGGGGTGCACGCGAAGTGCTGGCGGTCGATGTTTCCGAGCCGGCGCTGACCATGGCCCGGGCGAACGCCGAACAGAACGGGCTCGCGGGGTCGATCCGCTTCGAAAAGTCAGACGCCTTCAAGGCCCTCGAAGCTCTGCGCGGGGCAGGGGAGCGGTTCGACGTCGTCGTGCTCGATCCGCCGAAGCTGGCGCGGCACTCGCGGGGCGTCCCCGAGGCGTTGCGGGGATATCACAGCCTGAACCGGCTGGCGATCGAAGTGCTGGCCGACGACGGCATTCTGGTCACGTGCAGTTGCACGGGCTACGTCGAGCGCGAGATGTTCGAAAACATGCTGGCCGAGGCGGCGCTCAGCGCGAAGCGGCGGCTGCAGATTCTCGAAGCCCGTGGCGCTGCCGCAGACCATCCCACGTCGGTGACGTGCAGAGAAACCGATTACCTGAAGTGCTGCATCGGCAGGGTCTTATGAAGTCAGCAAAGAGAAAACTTCTCGAGCAACGGGCCGAAGAGGCGCAGGCGCTGCGCACGCCGGCCGCCGAGCAATTGCTGATCGAAGAGATTCCTTCGATCAGCGCGACGCGGATCCTCTGCACCTCGCTGGGGCGCGGGCAATTTGCGCGGGTGGCCAGCAGCTACTCTCCTTGCACCCGCGTCGTCTGCCATTTCTTCGACACCTGGCTCGCCCGACAGGCGGCCGAGCACTGCAACGTAGCAGGCACGCCCGGCGTGCCGTCCGCTGAGGCTACGGCCGCGACCGGCAATCTTGAGATCGTTTGTACTCCCGACTTCCCCCCCGGTCCCTTCGACCTCGTCGCCATTCCCGTCGATCCGCGCGGTGAAGCCGAGCTGACGCGCGACCTGCTGCAGACCGGCCACGATCGTCTGGTGATTGGCGGGCGAATGCTGGCGGCCACTTCGATCGCAGACGACCAACGGCTGCACGGCGAGATGCGGAAGCTGTTCGAGAAGGTCACCCGGCAGCCGCAGGAGAACGGTGTCCTTTACCTGGCGAGCAAGACCGCTCCTCTCAAGAAGCACAAGAATTTCAACTGCGAGTTTGCCTTCCGCGACCAAGGGCGGCTTGTCAGGGCCGTCAGCCGGCCGGGAGTCTTCAGCCATCGCAGCCTCGACGCCGGGGCCCGGGCGCTCATCAACACCATGACCATTCGCGACAACGATCGCATCCTCGACATCGGGTGCGGCAGCGGCGCCGTTGCTCTGGCGGCCGCGTTTCGTGCGCGTGCGGTGACGGGCGTCGCCGTCGATTCGCACGCGCGGGCCGTCGAGTGTGTGACCCGGGGCGCAGCATTGAACGGCCTCTCAAACGTCACGGCGATCCTCGATCACGAGGGGCGCGCTCCCGAACCGGGGACGTACGACCTCGTTCTCGGCAATCCCCCGTATTATTCCGATTATCAGATCGCCGAGGTCTTTCTGCAGGCGGCGCGGCGGGCCCTGAAGCCGAGGGGCAAGGTGCTGATGGTGGCCAAGTCGTACGCCTGGTACGAGACCCGGATGCCGGAGCTGTTCGACGACGTGCAACTGCATCCGCACAAGCAGTACACGGTCGTTGAAGGTATGGATCAGGCGACCTGCTCCAGCACCGTGTCGTCGACGTAGATGGGGAGGGGAGGCTTGAACTGCACGGCCAGGGCGATGGCGTCGCTGGGGCGGCTGTCGATTTCGATCAGTTCGCCGTCGCGGCGCACGCGGATCACGGCGTAATACGTGTGGTCCTGCAGGTTGTTGATGACCACATCCTGGAGTTCCCCACCGAGCTGCTCGATCGTGTTTCGTAAGAGATCGTGGGTCAGAGGCCGTGGGGAGTCGTCCCCCTTGACGTGCCGGTTGATGCTGGCCGCCTCGTATATTCCGATCAGTATGGGAAATGCCCGCGGATTCTCGGCTTCGATTTCCCGCAGGTACACGACCTGCTGTTCGTTCACGTCGCTGATGATGATTCGGGCCAGTTCCATCTGCACGAGCACGGCGGTTTCTCCTCGACGCACGGCTACAGGCGGTTGACGCACCTGCCCCGACTGATTCCTGTTTAAAGCCACCGCAATTATACGAGACACGGCGTGGGGCGCGTCAAGCAACGGGACAGAGCAACGAACTCGACCGCAATTGAAGCCGCGAGCCGGCGGGTTTATCCCGCCGGTGTACGGAACAAGCTGGCACGCCGGTTACAGGCGCAGGATCGGGGTCCAGACGTGCCATAAACGACTTGATCCCGATAACAGTCATTCGACACATTGGAAGCAAAAGGTGTTGAACGTGACACCGCGGGAGTAAATCCCGCGGCTCGCCTGTGCTCGCCGCCTGGCTTGCTGTGAAACGGATGCTCCGACGCCTCAGCCGCCCCCCAGTTGGCGGATGATGTCTTCCACGCTCGCCAATTGCTTGGCGAGGCTCGCCAGCGTTTCACGGACCTGCTCGACCACTTCCGGCGGCGCCTTGGCGACGAAGTTCTCGTTGGCGAGCTTCCGTTCATGACCGATGATAAAGCCGCGGATCTTGTCGGCTTCCTTTTTCTGCCGTGCCAGCTCGGCCTCGCGATCGACGACTCCTTGCAGCGGAATGAACCCGTCGGCATCGCCCAGCGAAAAGCTGGCGGAAGTCCCGGGGCGCGACACCTCGCCGCCGGCGGCCTTCAGCACGGTTCTGGCGAGGTTTTCGAACTGGCTCGCGACATCCGTAAGCTGCGCGGCAACGTCCGGCTGGCACCGCACGTGCAGCGCCAGCTCGACCTTGTCTTCAATGCGATACATGGCCCGCACATTACGCACGGCGACGATGATCTCCTGCAGGCGCTCGAACCGCGATTCGAGCGACGAGTCGCGCCATTCATCGGGGAGGGCCGGCCAGGGAGCGATCATGCAGCACTCGACAGACGGTTGCGGCGCGAGCAGGCCCCGTTGCGGAGCGATCTCTCCCAGCCGCTGCCACAGTTCTTCGCAAATAAACGGCGTAAACGGGGAGAGCAAGCGGAGGAGGGCATCGAGCACTCCCACGAGCATTCGCTGGGCGAGCGGCCGCTGGACCGGATCGCGCAGCCGGGGCTTGAGCATCTCGACGTACCAGTCGCAGAACTCGTTCCAAGTGAAGTCGCGCAAGGCGCGCGTGGCGGCGTCGAACAGGTACTCGCCGAGGTGGTTGTTGATCGTTCTCGCGGTCGTCGCCAGCCGGCTCAGGATCCATTTGTCCTCGAGCCGCAGATCAGCAGCGGCGATCGTCCCCGGCGTGTAACCTTCGAGATTGATCATCGCGAACCGCGAGGCGTTCCAGAGCTTGTTGCAGAAGTTGCGGCCGTATTCGAACCGCTCGCTGACGACGCGCGCTACGGCTTCCCCCTCGTCTGGCGTGAACCACG
>JBLMWR010000646.1:0-9254 GCA_050257335.1 Deltaproteobacteria bacterium
ATGCCCAGATCCCCAACCAGAATCAGATGGCGATGGCTTCGGGGATGCTGTATGTCGGTGAGCTCAGTTCGGGAAAACTCGCCGCCTACGCCTTCCCCTGGCGGGAGCAGGGGATTGGCCCCGTTCCGCTGATCCCCATGGACGTCTTTCCGTGGAAGCAGCCGTCGCCGCGGGGCAAATAGCCGGACGCAATCTGGCATCGATCCTTCCGAAGCCGCGGGCTGCTTGCCCGCGGTTTTTCTTGCGCCCGCGTTCGTCTGCTCAACGAATTGCGGGGGTTGGCACGCCCTGAGCCTCACGCGAAGGGCCTGTCGGAGCGTCAGGCAGCGCTCCCAACGAGAAAGGCATGTGGGTCGAACGGCGAGTCGTTCGTCAACCGCGCCCGAACGCCGGGGACGGACGGTCTTGGAAGCCCATCCTATGGCACCCGCCGGCAGATGAGGGCCCGCGTCTTTCCCGCCAGACGCGCGAAGATCAGAACGGCTGGCTGCTTTCCAGGTAGCGGCAGGCGGCGGCGGATGCCGTCGGCGTCGATCGGGACATGCCGGCACTTGATTTCCACCTGCCCGAAATCCGACCCCCGGAAATACCCGCGAATCTCGGCATTATTGTTGGGAAGTTCCGCGAGCAGCTCGAACGGTTGCGCCAGGTTTGTCACAAGCAGCTCTGTCCCCGTCAGATATTCCTCGGCAGGATCGAGGCGAGCCAGGCCGAGCCGAACTGCCGCGGCGTCGACCAGCCCCGAACGCACCACGGCCGGGTCGGGGTCGTACACGTATCGCAGGGGGGGACTGATCTCGGCGGCGAAATCGAGCGGCTCTGCGGCGAGCGTTTCTCCGGAGGGCAGTACGGTGGCACGCCACGATTCGCTGCCGCGCAGTTCGCCGAACCAGATCGTGGCCTCCTTGCATTCGCCGTGCAGGCTGACAAGCTCGATCTCGACGTCGAAAAACTTTCCTCCGAAATTGGACGCCGGGCTGAGTTTGACGGCTCCCCCGCGCAGGGTGCGCGTCATGCGCTGCAGGGTTTCGAGGGGCGGCATATAGTCCTCGACGCGCACGGCCCGTCCCGCTGCCTGGGTGCGCCGGTCGGGGTCGATGTGGATGAGTGCGTCGCCGGGATCAATGGTGGCGACATCGCGGCACGCGACGGTGACGCGGGAGTCCACGCCGTAGGCCTCGGCATTCCACTGCGTCCGCAGGCAGGCGATCGGGTTGACATCGACCGCGGTGACCTGGCAGCGCTCGGCGAGCGCCAGGGTGTCGCCGCCAACGCCGCAGCACAGGTCGAACACCCGCCCCGAGAAGCGCTGCGCCTTATGGCGGGCCACCGGTTCGGAAGTCGCCTGCTCGAGCCCCTGGCGGTCGAACCACATTTCGGCGGCGCGCGAGAACTTCGCCGCCCCTTTACGGCGCAGCTCGCAAAGCGCAAACGCGGCCCGGACGAGGCGATCGGGATACTCGCGGCGAAGCTGCGTCTGCAGCGCCAGCTCGTTGCCGCGAGCCTGGGCCACGGTCCGCAGAAGTTGCGGTGTATTGCGCAATTCGTGCAGCAGGTCCCATTCTTCGCGGAACGGCGAATCACTCGGCGGAATCATCCTTCGATCTTCGTGCCGCTGTCCCCCGCTTGCAAGCCTGCGAAAAATCCGCTTGGTTGTCGCAGAGCCGGACTGGTACAATCGCGTTCATCGTCGGAACTTCATCCATCGAATTTCAGGAGATCGTTCGATGTACAGGCCATTGAGAATGCGCTGGCTGGCCGCGGTTTGCCTGTCCCTGTTCGGGACGGGGCCGCTGGCGGCCCAGGTGCGCGTCGTTTATGACGTCGAAGCCGCCCAAGAACTGTCGCACCACACGGGAAAGCCGCTCCTGACGATCGCCGGCACCACGAACTGAGGATATTGCCTGCGGATGGCTGCTCAGATGGAAAAGGATGAGCAGCTCGAGCCGCTGGCAGCACAGTTTGTGCTGCTCAAGATCGACACGGGGACCGACCTGTGGCCCAAGTGGCGCGACCGGTATGAACTGGACGGGACCGGCGAGCCCAAGGTGTACGTCGTTCGCGCAGACGGAAAGCAGCTTTACGGTGAGGTCGGCGCGCCCAATGACATGGAGCGATTCTTGAAAGGGCAGTTGGAAGACGCCGGCAAGATCCTCGATTCGAAAGAATTGGCGGAGGTCGAGAAGGCCGCCAAAAATGCTCAGAAGGCGGTCCGCCGCAAGGCGTGGGCCGAGGCCATCGAGATCATTTCCCGAGAACCGGGGAAGGGGAGTTACGCGGCGGCCGTCACGACTCTGGAATCGCTCGCCGGCGAGATTGCCGACCGGGCCGCGCTCGCTCTCAAGGATGCCCGGAAGAAGCTCGATTCGAAGGACAAGGCGTTTGATGGGGCGCTGGCCCTGGTCGAAGCCGTGCGGCAATTCAGCGGACTTCCGGCAGCCAGGGAAGTCCTGGAACCGGCCATCTCCAGGTTCCGCGACGCTTCGGAAACGGCGGGTCTGATCGCTCAAGCGGAAATCTTCGACAAGGCCCGGCAGCTCGAAGCGCAGCGGAAATGGCGCGAGGCGCTCGCGGCGTATCAGGAACTGCCCGCAAAACATCCCGATTCGCCAGGAGCGGCACAGGCCGCCAAACACATCACCGATCTCGAAAAACGCATCAGTGTGGCATCGGGCTCGGGCAAGGCGGCAAGGAAGCAGGCCGCCGAGGGAGAGGCTCCGGGCGGCGACGAGGCGCGGGCACAGTCGTACCTCAAGCTGGCGCGGCAATTCGAAAAGAACAATCCCGCCAAGGCCCGTGAGTATGCCGAGAAGGCGATGAAGGCGGCGCCCGGTTCCGCCGCGGCCAAAGACGCCGAGAAATTCATCAAAGGCTTGCCAGGCAGCGGAGGGAAATAGACACTGGGGTGATGACCGACTCAAAATCCACGCTGCTCCAGCGCGACGTCGCCCACCTCATTCATCCGCTTCACAGCCGCAAGCTGCACGCGGCTGCCGGGCACGTGTGGGTGAAGGCCGACGGCGTCATACTGACGGATGCCGACGGAAAGGAATACATCGACGGCCTGGGGGGGCTGTGGAACGTGGTCGCCGGGCATGGCCGGCGGGAACTGGTCGATGCCGCGGCGAGGCAGATGGGGACGCTCCCCTATTGTTCGGGTTACGCGGGCAGCTCGAACGTGCCGGCGATCGAGCTGGCCGAGCGGCTGGCCGGGATCACCTATCCGTCGATCAGCCGGTTTTTTTTCACCTCGGGCGGCGGGGAATCGAGCGACAGCAGCTTCAAGACTGCGCGGTACTACTGGCGGCTGCGCGGGAAGCCCGAAAAAATCAAAGTCATTTCGCGGCAATGGGGATATCACGGCGTGACGCTGGCGGCGATGAGCGCCACGGGACTGAGCAATTACTGGCCCATGTTCGAGCCCCGCGTCCCCGGGTTCGTGCAGATTCCCTCGCCGTATCCGTATCGTTACGTGGCGCCGGCGGGCGTCAGTCAGGGAATCGCGGCGGCGAACGAGCTGGAACAGGCGATTCTGCGGGAAGGCCCCGATACGGTCGCCATGTTTCTGGCCGAGCCGGTGCAGGGAGCCGGCGGCGTGATCGTCCCCCAGGACGACTATTTCCCTCGCATCCGCGCGATCTGCGACAAGTACGATGTGCTGTTCGTGTCGGACGAAGTCATCACCGGTTTCGGTCGGACGGGGAAGCTGTTCGGCTTGCAGCACTGGGGCATCGAGCCCGACATGATCCTGTTTGCGAAAGCGATCACGTCGGGATATTTTCCGCTGGGCGGGATCGGCATCAGCGAGAAGATCGCGCAGGTGCTCGACACCGGCGAACCGACGTGGATGCACGCCTTCACCTACAGCGCTCATCCCGTCGGTTGCGCAATTGCCCTGGCGATGCTCGACATTATCCGGAAAGAGGATTTTCCAAAGCAGGCCGCCGAGAAGGGGGCATACCTGCTCAAGGGCCTTAAAGAGACGCTGGCGTCGCACCCGCGCGTGGGAGAGGTGCGGGGGAAAGGGCTGATGTGCGGCATCGAATTCGTGCAGGACAAGGGGACGAAATCCGAGTTCCCGGCAACCGACCAGATCGGGAGCAAAGTGCACGCCGCCGCGCAGAAGCGGGGCCTGTTCAGCCGGCTGCGCGGCGAATCGGTCTTCTGCCTGGCCCCCCCGGTCGTCACGCCGTATCCGATCCTCGACCGCATCGTGGAGATCATGGCCGCCGCGGTGCGGGAGGTGCTGGGATAAAGTTAAGTGGGCAATGCATTCGATGGTAGACGCTGAACGGTGAGTATCCGAACCAACCGGTCATCATCGAATATTCTATACTTGACGATCAACGGCGCTTCAATGATTACTCGTGTGGTGCGAGTACTCGTCTCTCTTCTCAGGACAGGATCGGTTCGTAGAGATTTTTCGATGGCGTCGGCGGCGGCTGTGGCTGCGGCGCGGTCGCTGGCAATGTTCCAGATTGCTGCCAATTCGTTCTCGGCTGCCGGCTTCCACACGACGGTGTACTTCATGAACCGCGAAGTGCCTTGAGGACTTCGGCAGTGGTCTTTTCGCCCGGTTCATTGCAGCGCCGATCCAGTTCCTCTTCGGAATGCTGTCCCTTGGCCCAATCGTACCAGCGGTGAAGCTGGTCGGGTGCGGGCGTGAACACGCCGATCACGCGTCCGTCCTTATCGCACAATTCAGTCTGCGTCCGGAATTCGTCAAGCTTCATACGAAACGCATCATCGACGACAGCACGGTTCATTGTTCGGTCCTCGGCAGGGAAATAGAATTCAATCATACGGTACGTTGGACTACGTCTCTAAACGAAAATCTCGGTTACGGTTGTACTGCTTGAGACCGGCAATGCTGACCGAGCGCCCCCACTGTTTCACCCGCGTGCTCCCCCGGCCCGATGGTCAATGCTCGGCGGTCTCGCGACCATCGTTCACCTGGTGCGTTCCGACAAGGCTTCGGGAGCACAGAAGGTCGTGGTTCGGGTGCGCCATTGCCGGCAATGCTCGCGTCGCCAGCCGCTGGAGCCGGTGTTCGTCAACTACGACGGATACAACATGAAATTCGTGGTCCATCGGGACTTTACGAGGATGTTTGGCGAGTTGAACGACGAGGGCGTAAAATCATCGTGACCGGTGACGGCCAGGAAGCACAGCGGCCGGTCGGCGCGCTCGACTTCATTGATATTGGGTGAGCTGCGACGATAAGGCGCGTGGTGCGAGTGCTGGGGTCCACGACGCAGCAGCGGCGTGAGATCCAACGCAAAAACCCCGGCGTCCGCAGGGACGCCGGGGTTCAGGTTTGCCATCAGCTATCCGGCTTACGCCGGTTGACTCTTCCACCCTCTCGGCTCTTCGACCCGTTCGACCGCTTAGTAAAGATCGTGGTCGGCCGCGCCCCCCTTCTTCTTCTCTTCCTTGGGCATCTCGGCGATCAGGGCGTCGCTGGTGAGCAGCAGCGTGGCCACGCTGGCGGCGTTCTGAAGGGCGCTGCGGGTGACTTTCGTCGGGTCGATGATCCCCGACTTCACCAGGTCTTCGAACTTGCCGGTGGCGGCGTTGTAGCCGACGTTCCCCGACTCTTCCGAGACTTTTTCGCAGATGACCCCGCCATCGACGCCGGCGTTGTCGGCGATCTGCGTGAGGGGCGCCTTGCAGGCCCGCAGGATGATGTTGTAGCCGGCGACCGCGTCATCCGAAAGGTCCTTCGGCTTGGTCGTCGAGCACCGCAAGAGGGCCACGCCGCCGCCGGGGAGAATTCCCTCGGCGACCGCGGCCCGCGTGGCGTGCAGCGCGTCTTCGACGCGGGCTTTCTTCTCTTTCATCTCGCTTTCGGTCGCCGCGCCGACGTTGACCTGCGCCACGCCCCCCGAAAGCTTGGCGATCCGTTCGTCGAGCTTCTCGCGGTCGTAGTCGCTCGTCGAGTTCTCACGTTCCTTGCGGATCTGGTCGATGCGGGCCTTGATGTCGGCCGTCTTCCCCGAGCCTTCGATGATCGTCGTATTGTCCTTGTCGACCACGATTTTCTTGGCCCGGCCCAGGTCCGAAAGCTGGACGTTTTCGAGCTGGATTCCCAGGTCTTCGAAGATCGCCTGGCCCCCGACCATGATGGCGATGTCCTGCAGCATGGCCTTGCGGCGGTCGCCGTATCCGGGCGCTTTCACCGCCGCGCACTTGAACGTGCCGCGGAGCTTGTTGATGACCAGCGTCGCCAGGGCTTCGCCTTCGACTTCCTCGGCGATGATGAGCAGCGGCTTGCCGGCATTGACCACCTTCTCGAGGACCGGAACGAGGTCCTTGATGTTGGTGATCTTCTTCTCGTGAATCAGGACGTAAGCGTCTTCGAGCACCGCTTCCATCGTCTGCGGATCGGTGACGAAGTAGGGCGAGAGATAGCCGCGATCGAACTGCATTCCCTCGACGACCGTGAAGTCAGTCGTCAGGCTCTTCCCCTCTTCGACGGTGATCACGCCGTCCTTGCCGACCTGCTCCATGGCATCGGCGAGGATGTTGCCGATCTGCTCGTCGCCGTTGGCCGCCACCGTGGCGACCTGGGCGATCGCCTTCTTGTTGCGGCATTCGATCGACATTCCCTTGAGCTTCTCGACGATGTCTTCCACGGCCTTGTCCATGCCGCGCTTCATCTCGACCGGGTTGACCCCCGAGACGACGGCCCGCTGGCCCTCGACGTAAATGGCCTCGGCCATGATGGTGGCGGTGGTGGTCCCATCGCCGGCGACGTCCGAGGTCTTGCTGGCGACTTCCTTCACCATTCGGGCGCCCATGTCCTCGAACTTGTCTGACAGCTCGATTTCACGGGCGACGGTCACGCCGTCCTTGGTCACCGTGGGCGACCCGAAGCTCTTCTGCAGAATCACATTTCGGCCGCGGGGCCCGAGCGTCACGCGCACGGCTTTCGCCAGCTTGCTGACCCCCGCACGAATCTTGTCCTGCGCTTCCTGATCGAAAGCAATCATCTTGGCCATGGGCAAAACTCTCCTGAATCTTGAATCTGATGAGTGGTGAATCTATTCGTCAGAGGGCCGGCGGGGAATTCCGGCGACGGCTGCAATCTTTTCGAGCTCCTGAGCGATCAATAGACCGCCAGCACGTCGCTTTCGCGGAGCAACAGGTATTCTTCCTCCCCGACCGAGATTTCGTCGCCGGCGTAGGAACTGAAGATGACCCGGTCACCGGGCTTGAGCGTGAGCGGATTGCGCTTGCCATCCTTCGAAACGTGTCCGTCGCCGACGGAGATGACCGTCCCCTTTTGCGGCTTGTCCTTGGCTGTGTCCGGCAGGACGATTCCTCCGGCCGTCTTGGCAAGCGCTTCTTCGCGCTTGAGCACGACGCGATCATAGAGCGGGACGATCTTGGTGCCCTCTTCTCTGCTTCCCTTTTTTGCCATCGATGAGCTCCTCAATTTCTCCGAAACAGTCGCCGGTCAGTGGATGAATCGCAACCTGGCAGTCATCCCAATCTGCGGGCGTCCTCACCTTGCGAACTTCATGCCATGCGGCACATAACTCATATCTCTTGTGGTGACACAGAGATGTGTAAAATCGATTGTCGGCGTTCGCTGCCAGATCACGCAGACTTTCACGATTGCATGCGTAACGCGCTGCCAAAGTGGCAGGTCGAGCGCGTTTCCTTGGCCAAGTGCCGGGTGGCCGGATCAAAGCGACGCAAGTTCATTGGGACGTGCAGGTCCCAGCCAGCGCTTTGACCGCGCTATCCAACCGCGTTGGCGTCGCGCTATTTACCATCCACCGCACGGCGATCGGCGGAGCTGACTCGCGGCGTTCCCGGCTTCTCGGTGAATTCGCGCCTGGCCGACGGTGTCGTTGCGGGGCTGCGCCGCTCGAGCGAAAGCGGCGGAATATGGCCCAGGCCCTCGGGGCGACCTGGTCGGGTGGATCCTGGGTAATCCGGGTCGGCCCAGCCGGCCTGCTCGGCGGCGCGCTTGCGGGCCGCCGCGTGAACCTGATCGCTGAGTTCCAGGACCTGGTCTTTGCGGATGTCCGCCACGCCGTCCATTTTCTCGGTGATCTGCTCGACCCAGTCGGGGCGGCGGGTCATGGCCAGCGACATCATCTTCAGGAACAGGCTGACCTCGACGAACGTGCGGTCGGTCATCGAGACTGCGAGCGGCGAGAAGATTTTCGAGACGACGTCGATCGTCTGTGAGGGGAAAGAAACGAAGAGGTCGGCCCGGTGGGTGACGTACACTGTCCCCTCGGCGTCCCGCGAGAAACTCGTCTCAAGAAGCAGGAGCGACTTGGCTTCAATCGGTCTGGTGAACGCGGGACTCTTGTAGGTCCCGTCGCAGGCGACGAGGCTCTTGTCGGTGCCGGCGTGCAGCACCTCCAGGGTCCCGACCGAACCGTCCCCCGTGTCGGCTTCGTAATCGTTGCGCCCCGTCTGCCACATCTGCAACTTCGAAATCTTCATGGCGCGCCAGATGCTGACGGCCGTGTCGGGATGCGCCATGAAATAGTTGTAGACGTCGGGTTCGACGGGAAAGGTGCCCTTCGGGAGGCGGCGGTAAAAGCTGACCGACTTGAGGAGCGAACTGACCTTATGGCGGTTCTCGGGGGTCAGTTGCTCGAGAGGCAATTCGGCGATCGCCGCCTTGCGAGCCGTCGCCGATGACGTGCCTTTGGCATTCAGTTCCGGCAGTGCGCGGCTGGTGCTTTCCACGGGCGGGTTTTTTCCGAAAGCCTTACCCCCCGCCTGGATGATTTCGCTGAAGCTGGAGTGCGGCGGAGCTTCGCCGTCCGCCGTCTGGACCTCGCCCGGAGAATCGGGAGGGCCGGCGCGCAGCGCGGTCCGCGGCGCGGCCAGGAACACAGTGGAACAGACGAGCAGCACAGGCAGCCGGGTCATCAGATGCGTCTTCCAGGTCAACATGCCGGTCTTCTCCCCCGAGGCACGGAAGCAAGTATCACCATACATCGGCAGTTGCGGAAAGCGGTTCGCAGAGGAAGTCTAGCGGCCGTAACGATTCTCCCGGTTTTTCCGGAACTTCTTGAGGCTGAGTAAAATGCGATGTATGGGGTCTGGTGTGTGCCGGAATTCAACCTCGGAAAATCTTGGTCGCGCTGCAAGTTTTAACATTGGAAAAGATTACAATGGTCAGCACGAATGACTGGTGACGGAGAGCGTGCTGCCTGCTGTTCCAGCCGTCCATCGGTGTCTGGGCGTCTGCCCGCAGCTGGGATGAATTGAGGTCCGAATGG
>JBLMWR010000647.1:0-4802 GCA_050257335.1 Deltaproteobacteria bacterium
TCCTAACACTTAATTCTAGCCGCGCGTATCCGCGTCATCCGCGGTTAAATTCGATTCGGTCGCTCGTCCCGGCAGCTTTGAGGAACGTCTCATCGACTGAACTCCGTGGCACTGTTCGCCGACTCGCTTTCTTCCACATTTGCGCATCCGTAAGATAGCGGCCAGCACCATACGTAATCTCTTCGTCCGAGGATGGCAACTATGACTTGCGGTCTTTCGCGCCGTGATTTGTTGACGACCGCCGGCGTGCTGTGCGGCGCAGGGCTGGCCGGAGCGGTCCAGGCGATGACGACCGCCGTCGAACCGGCGCGCTCGAAAGACAAACCGTTCGGATTTTCGCTGAACACGAGCACGATCCGCGGGCAGGAGCTGGGGATCGTCCGCGAAATCGAGATCGCCGCCCAGGCGGGTTACGATGCCGTCGAGCCGTGGATGGGAACGCTCGACGCGTACGTGAAGAGCGGCGGCTCGCTGAAGGACCTCGGAAAGCGGATCCGCGATCTGGGGCTGGCGGTCGAAAGTGCAATCGGGTTTGCGCAGTGGATCGTGGATGACGAAGGGGCCCGCCAGAAGGGACTGGAGCAGGCGAAGCGCGACATGGAGACGCTGGTGCAGATCGGGGGAAAGCGGATCGCCGCCCCGCCGGTCGGCGCGCACGACAAACCCGGCCCCGATCTGGCGAGGGCTGCCGCCCGCTACCGTGCGCTGCTCGAACTGGGAGACCAGATGGGGATTATTCCCGAGTGCGAGGTGTGGGGGTTCTCGAAGACGCTCAGCAGGCTGGGGGAAACAGTGTATGTGGCCGTCGAAAGCCAGCATCCGAAAGCGTGCGTGTTGCCCGACGTCTATCACCTCTACAAAGGCGGGTCGGACTTCCAGGGGCTGAAGCTGCTGTCGGGGACGGCGGTCCAGGTGTTCCATGTCAACGATTATCCGGCCGAGCCGGGCCGCGAGACGATCAGCGACGCGCACCGGGTCTATCCCGGGGACGGGGTGGCGCCGCTCAAGGAAATCCTCCGCGACCTGCGCCTGGCCGGCTTCCACGGCTTCCTCTCGCTCGAGCTTTTCAACCGCGACTACTGGAAGCAGGACGCGCTGGCGGTGGCGAAAACCGGGCTGGAGAAGATGAAGACAGTCGTGGCCCAGAGTCTAGAGCTTTGAATTACCAGCTTCCGCCCGGTGCGTTGATGGAAGTCGTCAAAATACCGAGACGCCCAGGTTGGAAACCTGCCCCACGGGCCGTGGCGATCCTCGCGGTAGTCGTCGCGACGATTTTCTGGCTCTACAGCCGCCAGCCGCTGTATCACACCGATCTGTGGGGACATCTGGCGTACGGGCGATTGATCTGGGAGACCGGCTCGCTCCCGGCGCGGGAACCCTTCATGCCTCTGGCGCGAGACGTGCCGCTGGTCGATACGGCGTGGCTGGCGCAGGCTGGGGGTTTCCTGGTGTATTCGCAATGGGGCCCCCCCGCCATTCAGTTTCTGCACGCGCTGGCGATCGCAGTCTGCTGCGGGATCCTTGCTCAAGGAGTTTATCGCCGCACGCGCAGCATCTTGTGGACCATCGCCGGGCTGGGACTGTTCGAAGCGCTCAACTGGTTTCAATTTCAGATCGTGCGGCCGCAGATGGCCGGGCTCGTGTGCTGTGCGGCGCTCTTGGCCATGATTACCGGGCGGCGCTGGCACAATTATTACTGGGCCGCGATTCCGGCCATGCTGGCACTATGGGCAAATCTGCATGGGTCATTCATCGTCGGCCTCGGTTATCTCGCCTGTGCGGCAGCCGGCCGGACCGTTGACGTCTGGCGGAGGGCCCGCAGCCTCGCTGCGCCGCTCCGCGATTCCCGGGTGCGGCGGCTGTTCGCGGTGACGGCGCTGGCGTCGCTGGCCGTCCTCCTCAATCCCTACGGCGTGCGGTTGTACTCGGAAGTCATCGCGTTTTCGCGAACTCCCAATCTGCGCGCGTTGCTCGAATGGCAAATGCTCGATCTCGGCAGCACACAAGGGAAAATCGCAGTCGGTGTCGCAGTCGCGCTGGTGCTGGCCCTGACGCTGAGCCCGCGTCGCGTACTGGCCGGGGAATTGCTGGCGCTGGTGGTTCTCGGGGCTGCAGCGCTCTGGTCGGCGCGCATGCTCATCTGGTGGACGCCGGTGGCCGCGCATGCCTTGGCAATCCACGCTCATGAAGTCTGGCGCCGCTTTCTGCCGGCGGTGAGCGGTGAGTCGGCACGGCGACGGTCGGCGCTGTGGACATCCGTTGCGGCGGGAATCGTGATCGCATTCATTGTCGCAACGCCCTTGGGAACACGAATCGTGACGGGAACAACGCCGGACCTGGCACGCAGCGTCTCTCCCCAGACCCCGCTGGGCGCCACCGCGTGGTTGCAGGAGCATCCGCCGGCGGGACAGGTATTCAACGTCTACGAGTGGGGCGACTACCTGGTCTGGGCCGGTCCACCCCATCTGGGCGTATTTGTGACGTCGCAGGCGCATCTGGTGCCGCCTGAGGTGTGGCGCGATTACCTGGCGGTGATTCGGGTGACCTCGGGATGGGACGAAATTCTGAACAAATACGCCGTCTCGACTGTGGTGCTGGACAAGCAACGGCGCGGGGCGTTGATCGCGAAGCTCAGGATTAACGGAGCGTGGAGCGTGGTGTTCGAAGACGAGGTGGCGGTGATTCTCGCGCTGCGGTGACCTACGTCGATGGCCCCGGGTCGATGTATGCCCAGGCAATGAAATCTCCTTCCGCCGTTTCGACGACGACGCGCGCCCGTTGGTAATATGGACCGACAAGATGCCCGATTGGGAGGTCTTCGAGAATGTCGCAGCGGCGCAGCGTCTCGTCAAAGTCTGCCGCCCGAATGAAAAACAGTTCACCCGTGACGTGATCCCCGGGCGACGGCACAACCTGCGGATAGCCATGCGCCGCCGTCGTCCGTTTGAAGTCGCAGAGCGTCGCGGGGAGCCAGCGGTCGTAATGGCCGGCGAGGCAATGATGGTTGCTCTCGCCGCGGCGAAGAGTGCCGAAGACGAACAGCGGTAATTCGGCAGCAGGGTTCATCGACACGACGGTTGTAACGGGAAGGAGCGTGGTGGTAAACTGTGCCCGGCCTCGGCAGAGTCCGGAGCATACCGTCAAATGGAACCTGCTGGTCCCGGACTCCAGGGAACAGCTCAGATTTGCCAAATCTGCATGGTTGTCCTCCACATCGGCTCTGCTGCGAGGCCGTTTTTCTTGATTGCCACCGGTATCTCAGGGGCCGCCGATGTCCAGCTTCAAACGCGAAATCATCATCAAGGACACGCACCGCGGGCTGTGGTACGAAGACGGCGTGCTGAAGCGGGTGCTGGAAGCCGGCCGCTACGAGATTCCACGTGACGCTTGGCTGCCCCTCTTCCGCAAGCCGAAGGTCGAAGTGGACATCGTGGACGTGCGGGAGCGAGATCTGACGATCAAAGGGCAGGAGATTCTGACGGCCGACAAGGTGGCGATCCGCCTCAGCGTGGTGGTGCAGTTTCGTGTGACCGATCCCCGTGCCGCGCTGCATAACGTGGCCAGCTACGAGGACCGGCTCTATTCCGACGTGCAGCTCGCCGCGCGGCGATCACTGGCCTCAATGGTCCTGGAGGAGATCCTCACCAACCGCAACCGGCTCAGCGAGGATATCCTTCAGGACGTGAAGGAGGCGGCGGCCGGATACGGCGTGGCGATCGGCCGCGCCGATGTGAAGGATCTGGTTTTTCCGGGAAACCTTCAGGAGATCATGAATCGCGTGCTCGCCGCCGACCGAAACAGCCAGGCGCAGATCATCGACGCGCGGGCCAAGGCGGAAACGCAGCGGATCGACGCGCAGAGCAGGGCCGAAGCCACGCGACTGGCGGCCGAGGCCGAGGCCGAAGCCCGCCGACTCCAGGAACAGGCGGAAGCCCACGCCGCCGAACTGCGTGCCGCCGCACAGTTTCGCGCGGTCAGCGAAATGCAGAAAGCCGGGGCGATTTACCGCGACAACCCTGCACTCCTGCGGCTCGAAGAGCTGCGTGCCCTGCGCGAGCTTTCCCAGAACGCCAACGCCCGCATCTACATCGGCTTCGACAAGCACGCTGCCGACAAGCCGGTTGGATGAGTTCGGTTCATTTGATCGCGGCAATCGAAATGCGGCGGAACTCTATATCGGTCTGCGGGTCGTGGGCCTGCAACTGGATCGTCCCGGCTTCCAGCCGCAGCCCCTCGCGCGGATTTTCGTGGTTGTCGCGCGTGTCGGTCCAGTCGGCAGTCTGATAACCGTTGACCCAGGTGGCGATGTGCGGCCCGATGGCGATGACCGTCATGGTGAACGGCTCGAGATCGCGAGAGACAAGCCGCCGTGCGAGCTGCCGGTCGTCGATTGCACCGGTGCTGTATCGCGCCGGCTGAGCCGGATCTTCGTCGTAGCAACCGTTGAACAGTTGCGCCTCGTAACCGTTCATAAACTGGCCGGGGACCGAACGAAAGAAGATACCGCCGTTGACCAGCTTCGCCCGCATGCGAACCTCCGTTTGCAGAACGAGGTCGCCGTACCGGCCGCCCAGTTCGACTGCACCCGGGCCCCCGACGGCGCGCAGCACGCCATCGACCACGCTCCAGCGGGTCTGGCGCTCGTCCGGCAGTCCGGGATGTCTGAGGATCGTCCAGCCGGAGAGGTCGCGGCCGTTAAGTCCGTGTAAAAAAATAACTTCCTCAATTCGTTTTGTTACAATGAACTCACCGTTACTTGGAACCTGTGACAGGGAGGTGAGTTCGTTGCTAAGGAATGCACT
>JBLMWR010000648.1:0-5746 GCA_050257335.1 Deltaproteobacteria bacterium
GTCGAAAACTCGAGACGGCCGAAAAAAGAAGGGCGACGCGCCTGCCGTGCGTCGGAGCATGCCACCAAATCTAAAATCCCGAATCCGAAATCTGGTAGTCCCCCCAAGAACCTGGCAAATCAGGCAGAGCCTGACATTTCTGGAGAAATCCTCGGCAATTTACAGAAATGTCAAGGGTGCCAGGAGTCGTTATTTCCTGACATTTCTGAGCTCTCCTGAAATCTTTGACCGGCGCAAGATGGAGAACCTGGGAGATTCCCGGTTGGGTGTACGTCTGCTGCAATTGAGCGTTCAGCCCCCGCGGCTGCCTGGTCATGGTGATCCAGCGCTGGCGAAGTCAGCAGCAGTGACAGCCGACGCCAGGCGACGATTCATTCTGCAACAGCCCGCAGCAAAGCCTGAACTCCTGCGCGGGCAGACGCGAGGCTCCCGGCGGGCGCGGACAAACGCGTCAGGTGGCGCGAGCCGCGGGCGTACGGCCGGCGAAGAACGCCTCGGCGGCGCGATACGATTCGGGGGTGCCGATGTCGAGGAATTCGCCGGTTCCGGGGAACCCCCGCAGAATTCCGCGGTTTGTCCAGCCGGGAAACATCTCTCGCTCGATCGAGACGGTGCGCCCCTGGGGGATTTCGGCGACGAGCGCGCGGCGGATGAGATAGATGCCGGCGTTGATCCACCCCGCACCTCCGGCCTGCTGTTTTTCCAGAAATCGCTCGATCCGCCCGCCTGTCGCCACTTCGACCTTGCCGAAGCGAGACGTGTCGGCGACCCGGGTCAATATCAGGCTGGCTTCCGCGGATTGGCGCTCGTGAAAGGCACGAAACGCCGGCAGGTCGGCGGCGCAGTACGAATCGCCGTTCATGACGAGCACGTTTTCAGGTGCCGCGGCACCGCCGGCCGGCGTGTCGGGAAACAGCTTCCGAAAGCCCAGTCGCAGGGCGCCCGCCGTTCCCAGCGGGTCTGTTTCGGCCGAGTACTCGAGCCGCAGGCCCTGATAGGAATCTCCGAATTCGTCGCGGATCTGCTCCCCACGATAGCCGGTCAACAGCACGACCCGGCCAATTCCCGCCTCGCCAAGCTGATCGAGAAGGTACGCCAGAAACGGCCGGCCCCGGACGGCGGCGAGCACCTTGGGGCGATCGTTCACCACGGACCGCAGCCGCGTTCCCAACCCCCCGGCAAGGATGGCTCCAACGGTCTGAGACATGAGTCCATTCTGTCGTTGCTGTCTCATTTAGGTGGCCGGGGCTGGGTCACGCCGCGTTCTTGAACAAGGGCCGCCCCATCATGCGGTACCCCTTGATGAGCTCCTGAATGCCGTCCTCCAGCGACCGCCGCGCCTCGAAACCGGCTTTTTTGAGCCGTTCGCTCGAGACAATGTAATTCCGCTTGTCCGGATCCTGGCCGATGGCGGCAAAATGAACATAGAAATTGGGAATGTATTTCTTGACCCGCAGTGCCAGCTCTTCCTTCGACAGATTGGCCGAGTCGAGACCGACGTTGTAGGGCCGGCCGGCCATCTGCGGCGCATGGGCGATGCAGTGCAGCATGCAATCGGCGACGTCGCGGACGTGCACAAAATTGCGTTTGAAATCCTTCTCAAAAATCACGATGTATCCCTCATTGAGGGCCGTGTAGACGAAGTGATTGACGAGCAGATCGAGGCGCATCCGCGGCGCCATGCCGAAAACCGTGGCCAGCCGCAAGGTGATGGCATTGGGGCTGTCCAGCAGGTGCCGCTCGGCCTCGACCTTGGTCGTGCCGTACAGCGAGATCGGGCAGAGCGGCGTCTCTTCGGTGCAGAAGCTGGTCCCTTCCGTGCTGCCGTAGCCGCTGTTGGTATTGGGATAAATCACGAGCTGCTGCGGGCTGCGCAGGCGATTGAGCGTTTTCACCGACTCCAGATTGACCGACGTGGCCATTGCGGGATCGCGGTCGCAGGCGGACGCGCCGACGATGGCTGCCAGGTGGATGATCACGTCGGCGTCTTGAACGGCCCCTTTCATGAGGGCCTCGTCGCGGACGTCCCCTTTGACGAACTCAAAACCGGGATGCGCACACAGGTGAAACAGCCCCTGCTGTCCCTGGCCGTACAGCAGATTATCGACGGCCCTGACCCGGTTACCGGCGTCGAGAAGGTGCTCGCACAGAATGCTTCCGAGGTATCCCAGTCCACCCGTCACGAGAACGCGCTGGCTCATCCAAAGCCTCCCTGTCATGGTCGCCGTGCGATTGATTCCCCGGGAAGCAGCGGCGGCGACCGGCCTGACGCGCGACTTCCCTGTCCGCGGGAAATCTGGCAGAGAAGGACAAATCCGTCAAGGCGGGATTTCCACGACGGCAATTCCGACAAAGAGGGGTGGTCCGCGGACCGCTCAACTGGACGACCCCTGCCACACCCGCTGGCCGGCCCGCTTCAAACGGGTGAAGGCGCGGGTCAGGCACGAAGCAAAGGTTGCCCGTGCGGCGCGGGCCTCGACGGCAGGCTGGCGCGCGAGCAGTTCGTGCATTTTCAGCAACAGACGATCTTTCTCGTGAGTGGGGAGCGCCGCCGTCCGGCGGGCCAGAATGGTCGTCCCGTGGGGGCTCTGTCCGACTCCGGTCGAGTCTGTCTCGACGATCTCCGGAGTAAACCCCGTATCGATCAACATGTGCGCCAGCGATTTCAAAGTCGGCCAGAACGACCAGTTGGACATTCCTGACAACGGATCCTCAAGGCCCAGCTCGCCGTACTTCAACCCTTCATAACCATGAATGGTCATCGACGCCTGCGCCTGCCGGCAATAGTGGGTATTGATGTAAAGAATGTCGGCGACGGGTTCCAGCCTGGCCAGCAACTCCCAGGGAGAGGGGAGGTGGTACAGGAGGCCGACGCAGTAGACCGCGTCAAATCGTCCCAGCGAGGCAAAGTCAAACGTTTCCAGGTTCGCCTCGAGAAACGTGATGTTGGACAGACCCAGGATCTGCTGGACGAATTTCGCTTTCTCGAGGTTGTAATCGCGGCCTTCGAGGGCGACGACTTCCTGCACGCCTGAATGTCTCGCGAGCTGAAACGTCCCGCCTCCCTGGCACGAGCCCAGCTCCAAAATACGTCGGGCATTCGGGACCAGTTGGAAAAAGTGCGGCGGCCTGACGTCCCTATCGTGGTCCAGGCCCGATCCATAAACATGGCCCCGGATCGAATAACTCGCCATCCACGCCGACCGCGCCTGCAGCCGGATGAACTCCTCTTGCAATTGCCGATCCATCAAGCACCCCTTTCCGGATTTTCCAATGCCCGAAAACGTTCGCGGTTTCTAAAACATCCACAGAAGCGGGTCAAGACGAGAGGTTCCTGTGCAGGCCTCCTTGGCAAAACCACGAACAAGGGACCGGCCCAGGATTCAACTTGCCGCAAGAATTCCCGCGTGCTACAACGCTCGCCACCCGGGAGGTTGATCGTCGTCAACTCCGGTTCTATCGCCAAGGGATGCCATGCAGCCTTCGATTTCGGTGGCCCTGTGCACCTACAACGGGGCGGAATTCCTGGACGAGCAATTGCACAGCATCGCCGCGCAGACGTGGCTGCCGGACGAGCTCGTGATCTTTGACGACGGCTCGAGCGACGACAGTGTCGCCAGGGCCGATCAGTTCGCGGCGACGGCCCCCTTTCGCGTCAGAATCCACAGAAACCCTCGCAATCTGGGGTGCACTGGGAACTTCGGCGCCTGCATCGCCGCCTGCACGGGAGACATCATCGCACTCTCCGACCAGGACGACGTGTGGTTGCCGCACAAGCTGGAGCGGCTCGCGAGCGCACTGGGCGCGGAACCCGGGGCGGCGTTCGCGTTCAGCGATGCGCTGGTGGTCGACCCGAACCTGCAGCCCCTTCCCTACGGCCTGTGGCAGGCGATGCGGTTTACGCCGGCGGATTTGCGACTCTTCCAGCAGCGGCGCGGGTTCGAGATTCTGTTGAAGCAGTTCGCCGTCACCGGCGCGACTCTGGCGTTCCGCGCGCATTATCGCGACATCCTGTTGCCGATCCCTCGAAGCTGGTTCCACGACGCATGGATCGCCCTTATCCTCTCGGGCATCGCCTATGGGATTCCCATCGAGGAACCGCTGATCAAATATCGACAGCATTCCGCGCAGCAGCTTGGAACCAGGACGTATCAGCGGCTGCGAATTGCCGAACGGCTGCGGAAGATCTACAGACGCTACTTCACGCCAGGTCCCGGCCAGAAGGAGAAATTCCGGGGAGTCGTCGAGGCGCACCTGGCTGCGATGCGTCGCTTTCAGGAAAAAGCCGCGGGAGCGGAGCAAGCAGTCAAGTCGCTGCAGGAGAAGGTACGACATTTCGAACGCCGCATCCGCATCGAGGATCACGGCCTGCAGCGCTGGCCGCTCATATTCGGCGAAGTGTGGGCGGGAAACTACAGCAAATACTCGGCGGGGTGGCGGCACCTGGCCCACGACGTTTTCCGGGCCGTGAACTGAGTGCCTCCTTGAACGCCCCTGCGCCGGCCCGTCCGCGAGCTGCCGGGGCTCTCAGCGTCTGGCGAAAGATCGATACCAGTCGGCGACGCCGGAGCGGATGAGAACGCGACCCAGGACGCCGAGCCGCTCCCGCAGGCGCCGGTCGGCGTGCGCCTTGCGACACATTTCGACATGGGTTTTCAGGATCTCGCCCCCCTCGTTCAGGCTTTCCGGGACTTTGCGATTTTCCCCGATCTTCGCCAGGACCGGAACGATGGGAAAATGGTCGCCGATCATTTCCAGGAAGATGCCGTCGGCGTGCCGCATCACCTCGCGGTTTTCGGGCCAGTATTCGTCGCTGTGGAAGGACTTCAGGACGTCGATATGGTGGCAAAGTTGCAGATAGTCGACGCGCTTGTCGAGAGGGCCTCCATTGCAGCAACGGCCCTTCTGCTCGTTGGCCACGATTTCCTGAAAGAACAATTTTTCGCCGCGGTCATCCACGAAGGTCATATCGACCGAACCGTACATCGCCATTGTGCCGGGGTGATCGTCAACGTATTGATGAAAGGCTGCGAAGGCATCGGGGTAAAGGATATCGTCGTCGCAAAGGTACGTGACGTACTTCCCCTGTACGAGGTTCTTTCGAAAGCACTCGTTGAAACACCAGGAAGCGATCGTTTTGGTCCGGCGGAGCTCTTCGGTCTCCCACGACCGAATCAGGCGAATTCGCGGATCCGCCATGACGGGCGCGTCGCGAAAGAACCCCTGGTCGAAAAGGACGCCACTGTCGAAGACGATCGCATTCCAGTTCTCAAACGTCTGAGCGGTGAGGCTGGCAATGGCTTCGAGCACGTAAGCCGGCTTGTTGTGGCTTAAAACGATGCAGGTTAAAAAAGGATTGCTCATCGGACGTTTGCTCGTGGCCGTCGTCAAATCATCAATTGCGATCGCGCGAACGCTCGCCGATTCCCGGGCCGCGGGCTTATATCACGCGAGAAATTCCGCCGCAAGCGGAGTCACTGTCGCGTTGATTCTGGATATTGACGCAATTCGGACGCCGGCATACAGTTCCGGCCCCGGTCTGCTTCCCACGGGTGCAGCACTGTTATTGAAGACTGACGCCACGCGCTGAAAGCCATGAGCGACCAGAACCCGCGATCCGAAACGCGGCGGTACGACGGCTGCCTGTCAAAAGGCGCGAATGCGCTGCGACTGGTTCGGTCCGACGACGAGTCGCCGGTCGCGGCAGAGAATTTGTTTCCGTCTGCCGAGGAGCTCCTGCACAAGC
>JBLMWR010000649.1:0-6454 GCA_050257335.1 Deltaproteobacteria bacterium
CGGCGACCTCCCCCGCCTTGAACCGGGCCGCGGCCCGTTCCAGCGCCCCCTGAAGCAGGCTGTCGCGGTCGTCGGCGCCGGCAAGCTGCCCGCGAACTTCCTCCAGCAGTTTGGCCGTCAATTCATCGAGGTTCGTCTGCCCTTCGTCGCCCGACAGCAGGGCGTGCAGAGCCGCGAGGGTCCGTTCGGCCCGGGGGAGGTCGCCGATCCGGCGATAATGCAGCGCCAGTTGCAGGAGCCGTTCGCCTTCGGTCCGGGGCCCTTCGCTCTTCCTTTCCGGCGCGCCGCGCACCGAGCGTGTCAGTTCGTACAAGTCGATCTTTTTCAGCAGCGGTTCCACCCGCTCGCGCCACGTTTCCGGGTCGTCGTCGACGAGGGCCTTCAGTCTTTTTCTGACGCCGAGCCATTCCGGCCCAGGATCCTGCCGGAGAATCGCCTCACTCCGCGCGAAGACTTCATCCGGCGTCTCCGCGTCCGGCCGGAACCACCAGAATCCCCCGGCAATCAGCAGCGCCAAGAGTGCGATCAGCACGTAGGTGTTGTTGAAGATCGCCGACACCACACCCTTTTCCGGCCCTTCCAGCTCGGCCCGGATCAGCGACTGCATCAACGTCGCCGGGCCCGCGGCCTGGGACGACGAACTCTGCATGCGCATGGTCGTGGCGACGGTCGTGGCTTTCATCTCGTCATCGGAGTTGTCGGCGAGCGTCACACCCGTGGCCGAGAAGTCTTCCAGACGGACCATCTGTTCCAGATGCCGCAGCAGCACCAGCGCGTCCGGGAACCGCTTTTCAGGCTCCTTTTCCAGCAGCCGGCAGATCGTGTCGTCCACCCTCGCCGGCAGATCGGGAACGTACAACTTCGGACGGTCGAACAGTCCGAACTTGTGCTTCTGAATCACCTCCACCGCCGTGCGGCCGGAAAAAGGAGTTCGGCCGGTGACCATGGCGTACAGCACGGCGCCGAGCGAATACAGATCGCTCTGTTTGCCGGCCCGTTTGCCCTGCGCCTGTTCAGGAGACATGTACTCCGCCGTCCCGATGATCCCGCCGGTCACGGTCAGCCGGTCGCTGGCGAACACCTGGGCGACACCGAAGTCAGTCAGCTTGATGACTCCTTCGGGCGTCACCAGCAGGTTCGACGGCTTGAGGTCGCGGTGAATGATGCCGGCGTCGTGCGCCGCCTTGAGCGCCTGGCAGATCTGCACGGCGAATTCGACCGCCTGCCGCCACGGAAGCCGTTTCTCGCGCTGCATCAAATGCAGCAGTGTTTCTCCGGCGACGTACTCCATCGCATAATAGTAGTTGTCGCCCTCCTGTCCGGCGTCGAACAGCTCGACGATGTGCGGGTTCTTGAGCTTCCGCAGGGCGTTGATTTCACGATCGAATCGCTCGACGAATCCCGACTCGCGCGCCAGCGACGCCGTCAGCAGCTTGAGGGCCACAAGCCGCCCTGTCTCGGCATGCTTTCCGAGGTAGACCGTCCCCATCCCTCCCGACCCGAGTTTCTCGAGTAGCTGATACGGGCCGATGCGTTCCGGATCCATGCGCTGTCGTCGTCGTGCTGTCTGCGTGCTTGCCGTCTAATTAGGACTATGACACGACTCGATTTGAGCCGGGGGCGACAAACGATCCGTGGGCAGTGTATGATCAATTTCTTGAGTCGGTCAATCGTTGCGGAGCGATCGGCCGAAAAATGCATACATCCAAT
Source organism: Deltaproteobacteria bacterium (assembly GCA_050257335.1). Lineage (GTDB taxonomy): Bacteria > Planctomycetota > Planctomycetia > Planctomycetales > Planctomycetaceae > JACQFH01. Next base: position 1,711 of record JBLMWR010000649.1, read on the forward strand.
AAGCGAATGGTCGGGAAAAGTGGGAGGATGGCCGGGCCGACCTGACGGACCACTCGACTCATTGAGGGCTTGTCGCATGACTCGCCCGGCCCCGCTTGGCGGAAGCGCAACAACCAAACCCGCTCTCACCCGCCGCTCCAGACTGCCCCCCCCCGTTTCTCTTGTACCCCAACCCCGCGTATGCCTTCCGAACCCTACCTCCTGCGGCTGGGCCGGCGATTGTCGGCGGGGCTCGCGTCGCTCCCCGCGGAAAAGCGCACCCGGCACCGGGCGTTCGTCCTGGCGCGGCAGAATGCGGACGGAGGCTTTTCCGGCCGCGAAGGGGGATCGGATTTGTACTACACCGGCTTTGCCGTGCGGACGCTGGCGATCCTCGACGTGCTGACCGCCGACGACTGCCAGAGGATCGCCGCTTTTTTAAGGTCGTGCCAGCGCATGCAGGTGACGGTGATCGACCTGGTGAGCTGGCTGTATTGCGCGCTCGTGGTGCAGGCGGTCGGCGGAATCGACGTTCTGCATGATTTCGACCCGGCCTGGCCCGATCGGCTGGCCGAGCTGCTCGAGAGCTTCCGCACGAAGGACGGCGGCTACGCCAAGACGCACGAAGGAGCCCTGGGAAGCACGTATCATTCGTTTCTGGTGGCCCTCTGCTACGAGTTGATCGGCAAGCCGGTCCCGCAGGCGCCGCGACTCGTGCAGTTCGTGTTCGACCGCCAGCGCGACGACGGCGGATTCGTCGAGATCGCGCCGATGAAAAAGAGTGGCACCAACCCCACGGCGGCCGCCGCCGCGATTTTAAACATGCTGGGGGCGCTCGATGACGAACTGTGCGACGACATGGCGGCGTTTTTGCGTGGAGTCCGTTCGATGGAAGGGGGCTTTCAGGCCAACACGCGCATCCCCTTCGCCGACGGCCTGTCGACCTTCACCGGCGTCCTCACCGCGCAGGACCTCGGCCTCGCCGACGTTTTCGACCCTCCGCGCGTCGACGCCTTCATCCGTTCCCTCGAACTTCCCGACGGCGGTTTCAGGGGCGCCTCGTGGGACCAGATCGCCGACGTCGAATACACGTTCTACGCGCTCGGGACGCTGGGCCTGCTCGGCTCAGCTCGGGCCTCCTGACCCCGCCGAGGGCGCCACCGCAGGTCTCTCGTTTTTCAGGAGACCTCCGGTCGCCGGCAGTGGCTCCGTCGGGAGACCGGCCACAGCGACTTGCCGGCCGTAACATTTCGAGTAAGATGCCGAAAGCGAATTCGGGCGATTAGCTCAGTTGGTTAGAGCGCCATGTTTACACCGTGGATGTCGGGGGTTCGAGTCCCTCATCGCCCATAGGGCAGCTCGCAAGCTCTCGCAACCCCTCGTTTTCTTCGGAAAACGCAGGGGTTGCGTCTTTCTGTTGCGACGCATTGCACGGCGTTTCGGCCGGTTGCTGCACTGGATTCCGCATCGCCTTGACCGCAACACACCGGGGGGCAGCGTCGGGCCATAAAAACGCCCTTGCCCCGGCATCGCGGGATGCGAACAATTGTTTGTGGCGAGGGTCGCGCGGTCTTTCCACCGGAAAAGCGGCGACGGATACCGCAGTGCCGCAGGAGGCCCGAATGACATGCACGCTCGAAGAAAACTTGCAACGGGCGGTGGATCAATATTTGCAGGGAAACTGGCTCCTGCTCCTGTTCGACTATGACGGGACGCTGGCGGAATTTGCCGATACTCCCCCGCACGCCGTCCTGCCCCCGGCGACCCGCGTCGTTCTGGCGATGCTGGCGGCGCAGCCCCGGGTGCGTGTCGGCATCATCAGCGGCCGCGAGCTCGATGAGCTGAAACGCATGGTCGGTCTGCCGGGTCTGTTCTACGCCGGCACCAGCGGTCTGGAATGCGATCTGAGCGGAGAGGCGACGACGCATCCCCTGGTTCAGCACAGTTTGCGGCTGCTGGCCGATCTCGGCGCGGGTCTCGAACCGTGCCTGCACGGGTTTCCTGGCGTGTGGCTGGAACGCAAGCGGTTCGGGTTGACCGTCCATTTCCGCGAGCTGGAGGCCGCCGCCGTGCCGCATCTGCTCGACCGCGTGGAACAAGAACTGGCTCGCTGGGGCGATCGAATCCACGTCGTGACCGGGGCCAAGGCCATCGAAATCATCCCCAACCTGGGCTGGACGAAAGGGACGGCGGTCGAGCTGTTTCTGGAACGGCTGGGACCAAGGCCGCGCCTCATGATCTGTGCCGGCGACGAAGCATGCGATCTGGAGGTGCTGTGGGAGGTGGGGATCCACGACGGCATCACGATCGGCGTGGGCCAATCATCGCCGACAGTCGCCCAATACGAATTGCCCGACGCCCAGGCCGTCGAGCACCTGCTGGAGAACCTGTGCGAGGCATTAGGATGCGGCGCCGCGCTCGAGGCATCCAAATCCAGGCGCGAATGAACCGCCATGAAAGCCTTCCAGGTGCTCCTGATCGAAGACAGTCCCGCGGACGCCGGGTTGATTCGAGAAATGCTGGCGGAATCCCGCGATTCGTCGTTCGAGCTGACACACGCGGACAGGCTCAAAAAGGGCCTGGAACGGATCGCGGCGGGAGGCATTGACGTCGTTCTGCTGGACCTTTCGCTTCCGGACAGCGAGGGCCTGGAAACGCTGTTTCAGGTGCGCGATCGGGCGCCGCGCATTCCGATCGTCATTCTCACGGGAATGAGCGATTTGAGCCGCGCCGCCAAAGCGGCCGAGCAGGGCGCTCAGGATTACCTCATTAAAGGCAAAGTGTCGAGCCAGACGCTCACCCGCGCCATCCGCTATGCGGTCCAGCGAACGCGCGCCGAAAACGCCGAGTGGGACTCTCCGATGTTCCGCCTGGCGCATCAGCAGTTTCTCAAGGCGGCGCAGATGATCGATCTGGACGACAACATCCGCGAGCGCCTTTTGTTTCCGCAGCGCACGCTGGTCGTCACCTTTCCCTTCCGCCGGGACCAGTATGCGGAAGTCGAAACGGTCTTCGGATATCGCGTGCAGCACGTGCTCAGCATGGGACCGACCAAGGGGGGCGTTCGCTTTCACCAGGACGTCACGCTGGGGGAAGTCTCGGCGCTGGCGATGTGGATGACGTGGAAGTGCGCGCTCATGCACCTTCCCTTCGGAGGCGCCAAGGGGGGCGTCCGCATCGATCCGACGGGGCTGTCACGGCGCGAGCTGCAGCGGCTCACGCGCCGCTATACCTCGGAAATCGGCGGGATGATCGGGCCCGATCGCGACATTCCGGCTCCTGATCTGGGCACCAACGAACAGGTCATGGCCTGGATGATGGACACCTACAGCCAGCAGGTCGGACATCCCGTCCCTGCCGTCGTCACCGGAAAACCGGTTGTTCTGGGAGGGTCGCTGGGCAGAAAAGAGGCGACGGGCCGGGGCCTGGTGTACCTCATTCAGGAAGCCGCCGATGGTGCCGGCATCGATCTCAGGAAGGCAACTGCCGTCATTCAGGGATTCGGAAACGTCGGCAGCAACACTGCGAAATTCCTGGAGGCGCTCGGCGTACGGATCATCGCGGTCAGCGACGTTACGACGGGAATCTTCAATCGTGCCGGACTTTCGGTGGGCGCGCTTTTGGAGCATGTCGAGCGGCACCAGGTCCTGAAGGGTTTTTCCGGCGGCGAGACCATCAGCAACGCCGAAATGCTGGAACTGCCCTGCGACATCCTGGTGCCGGCAGCCTTGCAGAGCCAGATCACCGCTGAAAACGCGCCGCGGATCAACTGCCGGCTGCTCGCCGAGGGAGCCAATGGGCCGACGACGCTGGCGGCCGATGAAATCCTGAATCGCCGCGGAATATTCGTCCTGCCCGACATTCTCGGGAACGCCGGCGGAGTGACGGTCTCGTACTTCGAATGGGTGCAGGATACGCAGAATTACACGTGGTCGCTCGACGACATCAACGACCGGCTGCGTAAAATTCTGCTGGACGCCTTCCGCCGCACGACGGCTCGCGCGCAGCACGACCGGGTCGACATGCGGACCGCCGCGCTGATGGAAGGCATCCAGCGCGTCGCCGAGGCGAAGCTGGTCCGCGGGCTGTTCCCCTGAGAGGCTGTGAAAAAATCGAACCAGGGGGACTTCCTAATTAAAATGCGGCGATGCCGCATTTTAATTGGAATGCCGGCCGTTGTTCCTGTGCGTTCCCCAATGCCAAACTGGAAAACGCGTTACGTTGGATTGCACGTGGAGTGTATGAGAAAACCCTGAAAGCGGGTTTTCTCATACACTGTCCCCCTGGTTCGATTTTTTCACAGCCTCTGCGTACAAAACTTGTTCCATTCCCAAAGAATTCCGGGCGTTTCGCCACATTCTTGTTCGCAGGTTCGGCTTGGAGACGGCACCGACCGAAGCCCTGTTTCGTCCGGCTGCAAGACGAACGATCTGGCTGCTTACGAACCGAGCAGTCGAAACTGAGCTTCGGCGAGTGAGTTCCCAGGCGGAGCCCGGGAACGCGCGTGGAGCGGAGCTTGAGGACGAGTACGAAAAGCGGTGCTCGGCGCGGGTCTCGTGACCCGCTGGCGGGCGATCACTCGCCGTCGCTCCGGAAACACGCGGTCGGTCTGGACACTGCGGACTCGCCGGCCGTAGAATTAACAGTGGCCGGAGCGAACTGAGCGGCCGCGATGCCAGGTCGGCCGGGTCAAACCGGTGCGGCGGCATCGAGGAAAGTCCGGGCTCCACAGGACGCAGTGGTGGGTAACACCCACCGTCCGCGA
>JBLMWR010000650.1:0-6801 GCA_050257335.1 Deltaproteobacteria bacterium
TTCGCGCGACGGCGGCGGATGACGGGCGATCAGCTCGACTGGAAGTTCATAATCGTAGGCGGAAAGTTCGTCTGTCAATGTGGCTGTTTTCGACGTAATGAAGATATCCATCTGGGACGTCAGGGGGGGCTTTATTCCAAATTCGCAGAACGAAAACGGCGACCGCAGAAAACGCCGATACGCGCGGATGTGCCGGTTGACCTCCCGCTTGTTATCCGCGGCCATCAGCGTCATCCGCAGATCCCTCGGTCACTTTCCGTTGTTTGGTTTTTGTCTTCCCTTTGACATTCGGATTTTGCATTTTCGTTTTCGTAGTCGCCGGCTATCCCGCTCCCTTTACGAACTCCCAGTATAAGCACGCCCCGTTTCGAGGCGAAAGGCTGGCCGCAAGCCGTGTCGAAGACGAATTCCCCCGTCCGGATCGCGTTCTGCATCACCGACCTCGATCCCGGAGGGGCGGAACGAGCCCTCGTAGCGCTCGTCACCCGCCTCGACCGGTCCCGCTGGGAGCCGGCGGCTTTCTGCCTCGCAAAACGTGGAGCGCTCGCTGATCAATTGGAGGCCGCCGGGACTCCAGTCGTCTGCCTGGGCGCACAGCACTGGATGAACCTCGGCACACTCTTTCGCCTCGTCCGCGAGTTTCGTCGCTTTCACCCTGCGATCCTGCAAACGTTTCTGTTCCACGCGAACCTGGCGGGCCGGATCGCCGGCAGGCTGGCGGGAATTCGCGCAATTGTTTCCGGAATCCGCGTCGCCGAAAAACGCAGTCGCATACCCCTGTGGCTTGACCGCTGGACCAATCGGCTCGTCACGACCAACGTCTGCGTCAGCCAGGCGGTCGCCGATTTTTCAATTTCGCACGCCGGGATCTCCCCGAAAAAGATCGTGGTGATTCCCAACGGCGTTGATGTGGGAAAATTCTCGGTCGCCCGGCCCGCCGACCTTTCGGCATTCGGTATTGCCCCCGGCAGCCAGTTGCTGCTCACGATCGGCCGGCTCGACCGCCAGAAGGGCCTGCACGACCTGCTCGAAGCCGCCGCGCTGGTCATTCCCAGGCATCCGCAGGCCCGTTTCTTGCTCGTGGGAGAAGGTCCCGAGCGCCCGGCCATCGAGCGTTCGATCCGCGAGAAGGGGCTGACTGACCGCGTTCACCTCACCGGGTGGCGCTCCGACATCCCCGAATTGCTCTCCGCCGGTTACGCCCTCGTGCTGTCATCACTGTGGGAAGGAATGCCCAACGTCATCCTGGAAGCGATGGCTGCCGGCCTGCCCGTGGCGGCCACACGCGTCGAAGGAGTGTCGGAGCTGGTTCACGAAGGCCAGACAGGATTGCTCGTGCCTCCGGAATCGCCGCAGGCATTGGCCGCCGCTCTCGAATCGCTCCTAACTGATCCATTGAGAGCCAAAGCGATGGGGCAGGCCGGTCGCGAGCGCGTCACGGCGGAGTTTTCGTGGGAAAAGATGGCGGCCGCGTACAACGAACTGTATCAATCGATTCTGGCTGACACGGGGGCAGGCTGACCGCGAAGGCTCCGCCAGCCGCCCAGACGCCGTCGCACGGGGGCGGGAGGTGTCTCAGAAAAACGAATCCTGCGGGTGGCCACCCTGTTTTTCGAGCCGTTTTTCGTGATTTCCGGAATCCCGGAAAATTTTGGCGCGCTTCAATTCGGTGCGGCGCATGGACCTGCGATGAATCTTTGGAATTTGCAAAAGGAATTCTGGAGATTTCGCTTGACGTTCGAAAAGGGCTTGTTAAATTGAGACCCGCGTGGGGAAAAGTGGGGAGAATTGGTGAAGAATGGCCCTGTCGGGGACTTACACGCGTTCGCTCGACGAAAAGCAGCGCCTGGCAGTTCCCAAACGACTTTGTGAAGACTTTAACGAACCGGAGCTGAACAGCTTTTACATCGCCCCGGGGACCGACAAATCTCTCGTGCTGTATTCTCCAGCCGGGTTTGAAAAGCTCGCTCGCAAGATCGCCAAACAATCGTCCAATCGCGTCGAAGTCAGGAATTACAAGCGGCTGTTCTACTCCCGTGCCGAAAGGGTCGAATTGGATGCTCAGGGCCGAATTCGCATTCCCGAGAGGCTGGTCGAGTTCGCGGGGCTGTCGCGTGACGTGGTGCTGGTGGGGGTGCACGACCACGCGGAAATCTGGGACACCGCCGCCTGGGACGGGTTCCTGAAGACACAGGGGCCGGGCTTCGACGAGATTTCTACCCGCGCCTTCGAATGAGGCACAGTCCAACGGGCGATTTGCGTTAGTGGAAAAAACAATGAGTTCGAATCGGAAAGAATACAGGAGACTTCAAGGGACTTTGTTGGGAAATGCTCCGGGAGCGTAGGACGCTGCCCGATTGGCACCATTGATGAGCTAGTGGGGGCCCCGGAGCAACTCTTGCGCCGCCGTGAACCGGGCTGCGCATAGCTGGCGACCATGGAGGGTTTCGCCAACGGACGGACGGGAGGATTCAGGCAGCAGTACCGCCCGTAATTATTCGCCTCGCGTGGGTGAGATGGAACTCACCCGAGGCGAATAATTCTCCGTCTCTTTTTCTCTGCCGATTCGCTTCCCGCGCCCGGCTGCGCCCTCGCCCGCCTCTCTCGCCGCGCCCGCACGCCGCGGGCTCTTTGCTCCGCCTGCGCCGAGCGAATACGTTGGTCGGGCAGTTGCTGCACAATTGAAAACTGACGAACGAAGTTCCGCAGATGACGCGGAGACGCGCGGATGAATACGAACGAGGTAAACTGGCACATCCACGGGGATCCGCATCATCCGCGGTTCTTTTTAAATCGCAGGAAGCGGCTCATTCCGCGCGCCCTCGGCGATCGCTGCCGTAAATCCTGGTGGCCATGAGCGCGGTCGTCGCCGCATCACACGGACAATTGCATCCGCAGATTTCGCAGATTTTCACGGATTGTTTCCGCTGGATGCATTCTGAATCTGTGAAAATCTGCATAATCTGTTCATGAACTTCCGTTTGCCCCGGCCTTCAGTCGTTTACCGCAGCGGACGCAGATTCCGGATCGACCGCCGCACAGGCCACGCCCGGTGCCATCCATGTCAGATCGCGCAGAGTCAAGTCGCACAGAAACGCGTGGTGAACCGCCGCGCACAGTCCACGTCCCGGTGATGCTCAAGGAGGTTTTGCAATTTTTACACCTGGAGCGGGGGCTGATTGTGGTGGACGGTACAGTCGGCGCGGCAGGCCACAGTCGCGAGATTCTGCACCGGATTGGCCCCCGGGGGACGCTGATCGGTCTTGACCGCGACGCCCGGATGTTGGAAATTGCGGCCCTTCAACTCTCGGGCCTTTCGTGCCACCTCCATCAGGCCAGTTATGCCGATCTCCCACGGGTCCTGGCGGACCTCAAGATTCCTGCGGTCGACCGGATTCTGCTCGACCTGGGGCTGTCCTCCGACCAGTTGGCCGACCACTCCCGGGGCTTCAGCTTTACTTCGGAAGGGCCCCTCGATCTGCGATTCGACACAACGCAGGGAGAACCGGCCGCCGAGCTGGTCATGCGCCTGGGCGAACAGGAACTCGCCGACATCTTCGAGCGGTATGGGGAAGAACCACAGGCCCGGCGGATGGCGCGGAATCTCATCGAATGGCGGGCCCGGCAGCCGATTCGCACGGCCCGCGATCTGGCCGACGCGGTGGCCGGAGTCAGGCCGCATGAGAAACCGCCGTCGCGGCGTCCACGATCGCCGGGGGACCGCCATCCCGCCACGCGCATTTTTCAGGCCCTGCGGATTGCCGTCAACCACGAACTGGAACAGCTCGAAATCGCGCTCGGCGGCGTCCTGTACGACTGCCTCAAGCCCGGGGGGATCCTCGTCGTCATCAGTTTTCATTCACTGGAAGATCGCCTCGTCAAACAGGCCTTTCGAGATTCGAATCTATGGCAACTCCTCAGCCCCAAGGCGATAACCGCTTCCCCGGCCGAACAGCGATTCAACCCCCGGTCCCGCTCGGCTCGGCTGCGGGCGGTGAAAAAACTGCCGCCGGCGAAGCCGACCTGAAGAAGCCGAATCCGCCAATCGACAAACTCGTGCCGAGGACTTCGTTCGCCGCCGCCGCGGCTTCGCCCCCTCCCGTTACCAGCTCAATTCCGGCATTGCCGAAAATGACGGCGGCCGCCAGGACCATCACCGCGCCCAGCGATGGAAAAGCGATCGCGGACGAAAAAAATTCGGACCGCCCTGAAAAACCGGAATCGCAGCCCGCTTCCGACTGGGGCCTGTCCGCGCGAAGAAACCGGCGGGGGATGAAGCTTAAAATCGGAGTGGCGGTCCTGGCATTGATCTGTGCCGGCGGCGGATACGTTGCCTGGTCGCAGCTCTTTGCAAATAAGACGGCACCCGATGGCCCGGAGCAGGAGGGGGCGGAAACGGCACAGACAGAGGAACCCAATCATCTTGGGCCCGACGCCGCCTCGCTCGAGTCCGGCGATCCATTCGACGACATGCCGGCGGTCCGACCGGCGGCGAACTCGCGACCGCTGGCGGCTGCGGAACCACGAAGGATGGGAGGCAACGCGGATGATGCCACCCCCATCCGCGCGCGCAATGCCGCTGCGGCCAGGTCGAAAAAGAATCCCTTGCGCGAAAGCCTCGATCTCGACGACGACGAACCGCTGGATTTGTCCGAGGACACCGCGCTGCAGGAGGTGCCGCCGTCGGAACGCGGGGCCGAAAACCCGGCTTCCGTGCCTTCTCTGGGCGGCGCCGCCGATCAGCCCCGCCGCCGGACCGCGGCCGGCCCCGCCGATGCCGCCGCGACGCGCCTGCGCGGCCCTCAGGCCAGCCCGGGCTCCGGGCCCCGATTTTCAGCGGGCGGCGACGACGACGCCAAAGCGGCGGACGACCTGTCTGACGAGAAACTGGATGGTTACCGCGTCGTCGAAACGCGGACTTCGGGAAACACGAGGGGAACGACAGGGGCGCCGGCCATCTCGATCGTCGAAGCCGATGACGATTCGGGACGAGACGAAAAACTCGATGGATACGTCCCGCAGGACGTCACCGCTCACCGTGCCCGCAGTACAACACTCGTCGTGCGCGCGACCGACGCGGATCGCGAGCCTGCGAACGTTTCCGAACAGAGCTCTCCAGCAACACGACGCGAAGCGGCGCCGCGATCGACGGAGTTCGGCGGCGAAGAAGGACTTGACGATACGCCGCCGGCGGGTGGCGTCGACGATGGTGAGCCCTTCGCCAGGCCGGCGCGCGAGGCCGTCAACGCGATTCAGCGGCGATCGTCGCCGCCTGCAATGGCGACGGACCGGCGCTTCCAGTCAAAGTCCCCCTCGACAGGCGCCGCCGCGCAACGCACCGATCCGGCCGGCGACACCTACCGCGTGGCCCCGGACGACAATTTCTGGAAGATCTCGCGCAAGCAATATGGCACGGCCCGGTACTATCAGGCGCTCATGCGCTATAACCAGGATCGGGTCCCTGATCCTCAGAAACTGCGACCGGGAACGCAAATTCTGACGCCCCCCGCGGCTGTGCTCGAAAAACGCTTTCCGGACCTGATTGAAAAGCCCGCCGCGGGCGCCGCTCCCGATGGCCGGGCAGTCGACCGCTCCGCCATGCGACCCGGCTTCGAGCAGCCGTTCGCGGACGACGATGCGATTGAACCCGCAGGTCGCACCAGCCGCGAAACGGGCTCATCGGGGTATTTCTACGGCAAGTCGGGCGAACCGATGTTCCGGATCGGGGCCGACGATACCCTCACCGGAATCGCCCAGCGGCACCTCGGCCGGGCGTCACGATGGCAGGAGATCTACGATAAGAATCAGGATGTTCTGCAAAGCCCGGATAACCTGACGCCCGGCACGGTGATTCGACTTCCGCTCGACGCCAGCCGCGTCAGCCTCGCCCCCGACAGCGACCGCCGCCGATAAGGGAAATGGGGGGCGTCGTGCTCTCATTCGTCACTCCTCCGGCAGTGCCATGTTTTTCCGCTTCGGCAGCGCACTGGTGCTGGTCGTGCTTATCTCCCTCGCAGGGACCGCGCTCGAGAAGCGCAATCTCAAGCTCCGGCGCTCCGTCAGCCGCCAGCAGTACCGGCTGGATGTTCTTCTCGAACAGCATGCCGCCAACCGGGTCCTGGCGCAGCAGCTCGGCGCACCGAGCCGGCTCGTGGACAAGATCGGCGAGGAATCGTCATCTCGGGACCAACCCTCGCCACCGGTAAAACCGGACCGATCGAATGTTCGCAAGACGCGGCACAAGTCGCAACCCGCCCCTCGCCGATCACCGTGACCCGTCCTGCAAGTCGATATTTAACTGGAGTTCAGGTTTCAGCCTGCGCGCTGGAGTTCCGCCTTCAGGCGGTCTGGGAGCAGAAACCGGCGGAAGCCGGGACTCCAACAGCTCCAGGACCCGCCCGGTACGTGGACCGTTGCGAATGCCGCTTCCCGAATTCATTTCCAGCAGACTCCTGAACCCAATCGGACGAAAGCCGCTGCCGCGCGAGCGGCTGATCGCGACGACGATGCTGGTGTTGTGTCTGCTGCTGGCGGGCCGGCTGGTGCAGCTTCATTTGACAAGCGGCACCGATTTTGAACGGCTGGCGGCCCGGCAGCGGATCTTCCGCGAGGTGGTTCCGGCCCGACCGGGCGAGATCGTCGATCGACACGGACACGTTTTTGCCACTTCGGTGTGCGTCCGCAGCGTCTATGTCGTCCCCAGAGAGATTCGTCAGGGATGGCAGGTCGCGTGTCAACTGGCCGAAGCTCTCAGCCTCGATCCCGACAGGCTTTTCGAACACATCGCCTCGCACCCGGAGC
>JBLMWR010000651.1:0-8296 GCA_050257335.1 Deltaproteobacteria bacterium
AAGTTGACGATCCACCTGGTCATGCCCGCCGGAGAGAAACTCGTCTCCCGCGTCAACATCGGATTGTATGACGAAAGCTGGAGCAAGGGCCCGACGACGATGCGATTATGCGCCCTTCCCGTCGACACGAATGGCGTGGCCACCATAGCGATCGAGCCGGGAGCCTTTCGAAAGCTCGTATTGGAACATGACGACTACTTTGTGACGCCGGACTTCGAGCCCGGAGGTTGGAAAAAACATCTCTTGCGGATCGAGCCGGGGGAGAATGATGAGCTGTGGTTTCAACTTCGCCGCAAAGTCACGGCTCGCGGCCGGGTCATCAACAGCGAGACCGGTCGCCCGCTCCCGGATGCCTGGGTCAGTGGAGAAATCCTGAACGAAGTGGTAGCCGGCAAGTCTCCGGTCCCACCCGAGAAATGGGTGAATTCGGATGGAACAAATACCGACCGAAACGGTGAATACACGCTGGCGTTTGTCGCCGGTTCAGCCCGGGTGATGTTTTCAGAGAACAATTTCGTCGCCGATGCAGACTACGTCCAATTCACGGTTGCCGCCGACGGCTCGACCGTGATCCCCGACATCCAGGTTCGGCGGATGCCGAAGATCGTCGGCACCGTGGAAAATGCGGACGGGACGCCGGTCTCCAACGCCGTTGTGCGAATTCGCGGGAAGTACCTGCGCTGGATGCAGCCGGCCCTTACGGACGCCGCCGGCCGGTTCGAATTGCAGCCGCCGTGGGTTCCGATTGACGAAAAGGACCAGCTGCAACCCATGCAGCCGCTGGTTGCTTTCGATCCCCGGCGTCCGCTGGCGGCACGGGCCGACGTGCGCGTCGGCCAACCGGGTGAAACATTACTGAAGCTCGAACCACACGAACCTGCGTGGCTGCTGACGGCGTTCGCCGAGGAAATGAGTGAATGGGAACGCGGCCAAGTTCCGAAGGAGCAAGCGGAAAAGGACGCATCCATTTCGTGGCGCGGCAAGCCAGCCCCCGAACTGGAGGGGGTAGCCTGGCTTAGCGTCGACCGGCCTGCCGCAAAGCTTTCTGAATTCCGCGGCAAGTACGTGCTGCTCGATTTCTGGTTTACTGCATGCGGACCTTGCCATCGCGAATTTCCGGCGGTGAAACTGATTCACGAGTTATACAGGGACCAGGTGGTCGTCATCGGAGTGCACAACAATTCAGCCCTTCCCAACGCGGTCGCCGAGCATGTGGCGCGGATCGGTCTGCCGTTTCCGGTCGTTGTCGACCACTCCGACGGCCGCCTGATTGCCCGCTATCAGCAGCACGGGCTCGTCCCGCATTACCCCAGCTACGTCCTCATCGGTCCCGACGGTACGGTTTTGCTGGACGATGTCACGATTCCGAATCCGAAGCTCCTTTACTACAAGCTCGAAATCCTGCACCAGTATCTCCATGGTACGAAATGACGCAGGATGCAGAACTCAAGAAGGCCCCATCATCAATACAGTCGCGCAATCGGCCGGCCTTCGGGGGCCAGAAAGATCGGGCGGTTTTCGCGGGTGTAGACGGGAGTCGCCTGGTCGATGCCCAGCGATTCGTAGACCGTCGCCGCGTAGTCGTCGGGGGTGAAGGCCTGGTCGAGAACGTAACCGCCGTCGCGGTCCGTCTTGCCGATCACCTGCCCGCCGCGGACTCCGGCCCCGGCAAAGGCGATCGAATAGGCGTAGGGCCAGTGGTCGCGCCCCTGGAACTTGTTGAGCCGCGGCGTCCGGCCGAACTCGGTCACGAAGCACACCAGCGTTTCCGCGAGGAGCCCGCGGTCGTGCATATCGCCAAGCAGGGCGGCAAATGCCTGGTCGGTGCTCCCCATCATCACCCACGTGGCGATGCCGTACCGCCCCTCGCCCCCCGCCTTGTCGCGAATCGTGCCGCACGAGCCGTTGATGTAAATCGCGTCGTGGTGATCCCAGTTCATGTTGAATCCGCCGGGGGTAGCGGCAGTCTCGGGCTCGCGCACGTCCGCGATGACGAAGCGCACTCCCGATTCGATCAAGCGCCGCGCCAGGAGGTAACACTGCCCCCGATGGCCCCGCCCGTACTGCTCGCGAAGCCCGACCGGCTCGCGGCCGAGGTCGAACGCCGCCTGCGTCCGGGGATTGTCGAGCATATTGAAGGCGCGATCGAAGAAGTTCCCCATCGCCCGCGTCGATGTCGATGGACCGGCAGGCGCCAGGCCAATGTCCAGATTGCTCAAAAGATCGCGGCGGTCGCGGAACCGCCCCGGGTCAACGCCATCCAAAAGCCGCAGGTCGTTGACGCGCCACTTTGGATCCGAAAGATCGCGCCCACCGGTCTTGAACACCTTCAGGCCCGGAGACAGAAACCCGTGCTTCGTGTTGTACGACTGCTCTCCATTCCCGGGGATCATCACATAAGGAGGGAGCTGCACAGTCTGAGTACCGATCAGGTGCGATACCGTCGAGCCGATATCCGGAACATCAATCGGACCGCCCGGCTTGGCTCCCTGCAGCAGGTATGCCGTTCCTTCCGGATGCCCGCTGACGGTGTGCGTCATCGAGCGGACGACCGCCAGCTTGTCGGCGTGCCGGGCGGTTTTGGCGAGCAGCTCGGTGAACTGCACCCCCGGCACATTGGTGTCGATGGGGTGAAAGGGGCTGCGGTGATCGACGGCCGTCTCGGGCTTGGGGTCCCACGTGTCGATATGGGACAGGCCCCCCTGCTCGAGGACGACGAGCACCTGTCTGGCGCGGGCACCGCGGCCGGGCTGGCGTTCACCACCAGCGCGTAACCTGCCGGTCATCGCCGACAGGCCGGCCAACGCCCCAAGGCCGATGAAGCTCCGCCGCTGCAGCCCCATTGCGCGTTCCCACAAAATAACGAATCGACATCTGTTGCTGGATCCAGTTTAGCTGGTATGCCAAGCGCGGGCAACGGCGGCTGGTGTCGATGAGTGTGCGGCGGGATGCGTTGAGAATCAGTCGGGCCGGACGTAAATCGGGTTCGACAGAATCCAGATCGTCTTCTCTCCGGCGACGGTCAGCCACGCTTCAACCCGATAGTTGCCGGGCCCCGTTACCGCGGCATCCAGTGTCGGCCCCGTTGACTGCGTGATGACCTTGCCGTTGCGGATGAGCTTCCAGTCTGCAACCAGCGGGGACCGGGCGCGGAGTCGCAGGTCCTTGTTGAACGCCAATCGGCTCCCCATTTCGTGGCGGTCGCCGCCGGAAAGGGCGATAAAGTCGAACCCGGTGGCGTCGGCGAGCCAGTCGAAGGCGACGTACGCGCGGCCCGATTCGAGGGCCTCGCACACGGCCTCCCTCGTCAGTTCTTTCATCAACAGGTGCGTCCCCACGTGCCGCAGGCTGTGCTCGTACCGATCCAGCCGCAGTTCGAACAGGACGTCGCCGGCTTTCTTATCCTTGACCAGCGGCGCAAGTGCCTGGTTGGTCCCGGCGTCGATTTCAAACAGCTACTTCACGAGCCCTTCCTCGAATTGGGCCTTGCTCTCCTCCACAAGCCGAATGCCCAGCCCTACATTCTGATGAGCGTCGTTGGCCGAGACGCCGGTGTGCGGGGCTCTTTCGCAAAGCTCGTCCCAGCGGCTCAGGTAATCGGCCGGATAGTCGAGCAGTGCCGAGAAGGCTTCCTGCGGGAACCTGCGGAACAGGTCCGCCGAGCTGAACAGCCACAGTGGATTCCGCATGGCGGCGATCAGGTTCTTCTCATCCTTGAAATCGGCGTGCGTGTTGTAGATTTCGACGCCAGTCAGTCCCTGAATCTCCCAGTCCATCCGTTCTTCGAGATGCGAGAGAAACACGAGTCCCCCCCGACCGCGGACGAGGTCCGAGAATTCCTGCGGCGAACCGCCATCGAGCCCCCGCAGGCTCTGCGTGGGGAAGACGAGAAAACCCCTCGTTTCCGCGCCCGGAATGAGCAGCACGCCGTCTTTCGTCCCCTGATGCCCGTCCTTGAAAAAATCGTAAGTGTCGGCGGGATGCTCGTTGAACATGAGGACCTGCGTCCCGGCGGCTTTGGCCGCGGCGACAATGTCGTCGATCTTGCCGCGGCTGTCGTGCGAGAACGCCGAGTGCACGTGCAGATTGGCGCGGTAATCGCGGTACGGCCCGGCCCGGGCGACCTCCTGCCGCCGCGCCTTGAACGCCGCGACATCCCTGTGCACCGCCTCCAGCCGCTCGGGCTTCAGCCGCTCCAGCGCGTCGCCGCGCGCAAACGGCAGTCGCACGGTCGAGGTGGCGATCATTACAACGATGACTGCGGCAGGTCTTGACAGCATGACGGCTCCTCACCAGTCAAATTGGGTAAAGCAAACAGACAGCCACAGATTGACCCAGATGAACACAGATACGCCGCGACGATTGTCAATTTGGGCAAAGACGAAAACGAGGAAGAACCGCGCCATCCGCGGTTAAACTGGTTTTGGTTCCGGCCGCAGGCCGGGCTGGGTCCATCTGTGAATCAAATTCGTGGCTGCGGCCCGGACATGGCGCGTGTCGTCTCATTTCTTATCCGCGGACATCAGCGTTATCCGCGGTTTAATTCGTACGCCGTTTTTTGCGCGATTTATTTCGGATTGCCGATCAATATTCCGGCGGGGCCGCCGGTGAAGTCGCGGCCGGGTCGGTCAGCGGCGGGAGGTTCAGCCGCCGGCGGCATTCGTCGAGCATTTCTTTCGTGCGGCTCGAGCCGCACCGCGTCGCCCCCAGTCCGCGGACTTCGAGCAGCCTGTCGAGATCGCGGATGCCGCCGGCCGCTTTGACCTGCACCTCCGCCGGTGAATGCAGCCGCATCAGCTTCAGGTCGTCGATCGCCGCCCCTCCCGATCCGTATCCGGTCGATGTCTTCACCCAGTCGGCCCCCAGTTCGCCGCAGATGGCGCACAGGCGGATCTTGTGCTCGTCGCGCAGATAACAATTCTCGAAAATGACCTTCACCTTCGCCCCTCCGGCGTGCGCCACGTCGAGAACAGAAGCAATGTCGCGGTGAACGTAATGCCAGTTTCCCGACAGCACCTGGCTGATGTTGACCACCATGTCCAGCTCTTCGCCGCCGTCAGTCAGCGCCCGCTCGGCCTCGGCGACCTTGATCGCCGTCGTGTGTCCCCCGTGCGGAAAGCCGATCGTCGTGCCCGCCTTGACGGTGCTCCCTTTCAGAATCTCGGCAGCTCGGCTCAGGGCGAAGGGCATGATGCAGACGCTGGCCACATCATAGAGCCGTGCCATCCGGCACCCGGCCTCCAGATCGTCCGCCGTCAACGTCGGGTTGAGCAGCGAATGGTCGATCATTTTCGCGATGTCGAGGTAGCTGTACGTCATGATTTCGCCGTTGGACGTGAAGGGCCGTTCGAACTCTCCCCGGGTTTCTCCTTGTCTCCCCCTCTCCTTGTCTACCTTTATTTGTCGGAGCGACCGGCACGCTTAACGTGCTCGCCGTGCGAGTTCAGGTCTCGTGCCCGCACTACCCCGCCACAAAATTCCTCAAATACGTCGCGCTCTGATGCAGCGCCGCCTGCCGCAACTGCAACGAACCTTCAAACGCCCGGTCTTCGACTTCGATGCATACCGGACCATAGTAACCCACGTCTCCCAGAACCGAAAAGAACCGCCCCCAGTCGACCTCCCCCAGGCCCGGCAGCTTGGGGACGTGGTACTCGAGCGGCGTCGCCAGGATTCCCACGTTGTCGAGCCGGTCGCGGTCGATCCGCACGTCTTTGGCATGCACGTGGAACAGCCGGTCTTTGAATTCCCGCAGCGGCTTCAGGTAATCCATCTGCTGCCAGACGAAATGCGAGGGGTCGAAATTGAGGCCGAAGTTCGGGCTGGGGATATCGTCGAACATCCGCCGCCAGATGGCGGGGCTGGTCGCCAGGTTCTTTCCCCCCGGCCATTCGTCGCGCGTGAAGGACATCGGGCAGTTCTCGATCCCGAGCTTGACCCCGTGCTGCTCGGCCAGCGCGATCAGCGGCTTCCAAACCTTGCGGAACTGCGGCCAGTTGTCGTCGACCGACTTCGTCCAGTCGCGTCCGATGAAGGTGTTGACCCGGTCGCATCCCAGGAGCGGTGCCGCCCGGATCACCTTCTGCAGGTGCTTGATGCACCTCTGGGCCTCGTCCCGATCGGGAGTCAGCGGGTTCGGGTAGTAGCCCAGGCCGCTCAGCTCGATCCCCGCTCCGTCGAGGATCTCACGGATTTCATCGGCGTGTCCGCGCGTGAAACTCGTCACGTCGACGTGCGTGACCCCCGCGTAGCGGCGCTCGGCCTTGCTCACCGGCCAGCACATCAGCTCGACGCAGGTGAACCCCGCGTCCGCGGCAAAACTCACGATTTCACGAAGTGACAGATCGGGAAGAATGGCACTGACGAATCCCAGTTTCATGGTGTGTCTCGCGAGAAGAAAAATGACGAATGACGAAAGCCGAATGTCTAATGAAAACCAAAACCCCAAAATCCGAAGGACGCGGGTTGACGGTGCGTCCACGCGATACGGATACGAGAGCTTCCAGAGATTGCACAGATTTTCACGGATTGCTGCAACGCACCGCCGCACGGATTTTCCTAATCTGCAAAAATCCGCACAGCCCCAATTGCAGCGTTCGACTTCTTTTCACGCCGCAACGATTATCAATCTGAAAAAAGACGAAGAGGAACCACGGATGGCGCGGATACGCGTCCCGGTGCGCCGGGAGGCCAGTTCACCTCGTCCGTATTTATCCGCGCGTATCCGCGTAATCCGCGGTAGAATTCGTTTTGGTTCCGGCCGCAGCCCGGGCTATGTCTTTCGGATATTTCGTGGTTACCCGTCCTCCATCCGGGAGTTGTCGTTTCCATTGGCCTGGTACTGAGTTACGCCCTGGCCAGGTTGAATTCTTTGTCTGCTGCAGGATCGCCCTTGCCTGCGTTCTGTGGCAAGGACGGCTACCGCATAGGCGCAGGCGGATTCGGCGAGATCGGGGGAGAGCGATTCGGCAAGGCGAACGATGCGCGATCCCATTGTCGCCGGGTGTTCCGCAAGAATCTTGCGGGCCAGAATTTCGCCCGAGCCGGCCACGATGACCGTTTCGAGCCTTTCCCGGTGTCGACCGACGACGGTGCCGATCGCGGAACAGAGCGCACTCTTCTGCGCTTCGGCGAAGCCGCGGGCGATGGAGCGGGCCTCGGCCAGGTCGATCTCGTCGCGGTCGCAGCAGACCATCCGCGCCAGCCGAGCGTGCGCGCAGGCGATTGTCGCCGGGCGGCCATCGGCCGTGTGCCGGTCGGCACAGTCTTCGGGGATGACGCCCATCAGAAGATGCACGTCGAGCATCGTGGCAAACAGCTCGGCGGCGACGCGGCATGGTCGGCCGCGGACGGTCACGCTTTCGGCGACGGCACACAGCGGCGTGCGGCGCAATCCGGTATAGACCAGTTCGTGGTTCAGGAGCCGGTCGAGGTCGGTCAGGCCCCGCGCGACGGGACGACCGTCGTGCAAGGGGATGATGTCGCTGGTCGTCGAGCCGATGTCGAACAGCAGCGCCTTTCCCTGCGGCGCCAGCCGGCCGGCCCATGTCGCCAGGGCATGCCAGTTGGCGGCCGCGACCGCGATCGGACGGCAAACCGCGTCTGTGGGAGGAGCAAATTCTCCTGTCGTCTGCCAGACGACGGCCGGCGCTGGCCCGGCGGCCTCCTGCACGGCGGCCAGAATCGCGGCGACTCCTTCGGCCTTCGTGGCGAAACAGTCCGCCAGTTCGGCGGTCATCGTCACCGCCAGGACGTCGGCGGGCGGGAAACGGCTGATCAGCTTCTGCAGCCGCACCGCCAGTTCACCGGGGGCGCGCCACATCTCGAACGGCTCGGAGCAGGCCGCCCCCCCCGACGTGGCCGCTTTGAGGTTCGCCCCGCCGATGTCGAGTCCGAGCGCCTGCATGATCAGTGCTGCATTTCACCTTTCAAAAACGCATCGGCGGTGCGGGTCTGCTCGGCGTCGTCGTTGTCGCGCAATTCAGCCAGCCGGCGGGCGTTGCGGCGATGGGCCGACCCCATGTACAGGATTCCCGACTGCAAATCGCGGTTGGTATGCACGGCGTCGTGATTGGGGTGAGCGAGAATCGACATCATCCGCGAGTAGACGCAGCTCGACATGAACAGTTCCATCGCCGCGTCCCCCAGCCGCTCCAGCACGTATTGCTGGTTGACAACGTCCTCGCGGTGCTGGATCAGCGCGAACTGGCACTTGCGGGCGAACTGGGCGATCTGCCGAGAAAGATTCGCCACGGCCGGCTGGAGGCGGCTATGAACGACCGGGATTGCCGGCCTC
>JBLMWR010000652.1:0-6107 GCA_050257335.1 Deltaproteobacteria bacterium
GTCGTCGCGGTGCATGTACCTCTGAGTCGTCGAGATGTTCGGCAGGCCGGCCAGGTCTCGCAGGCGGGAGTACGTCCGGCTGAGTTACGGGACGGTCCATTCCGCCGGTCGAATTGTGCGGATCAGCACGATTTTTTGGCCAGAGCAACGCGAATCGCGAGTTTCACAGTGCGAACGCATCCCCAGAACTCATTGATGACCGGCGCCAATCCGATCTCACCATCGGAACCATGCTCGCTGTCGACACCGCTATTTGCCTGACTACGTACAGTACGCTCGCATCGACGCTGGCCAGGGCGTTCGGGTTTCTGGTAGCCGTCGTGCTGTACGTCATGCCTCTGACCGTGTTCTTTCTGAAACCAACTTCCCCAATTGCCGTTTCGATGCTCACGCTCACGATCGTATGCGCGATGTTCTGCATCCGCGGTTACTTTCGGCTGATTCAGGCCGTGCTGCCGGCGTGACCGATCGGCGCCAGCGCCGTTCGAGAATCACTTCCCGACCGGTGCAGAAGGAAGGTCTCGATCAGCGGCACGCATACGGGGACGTGGCGCGGCCTGCCAGCCACCGGACGACCCGTGCGGTTTGCCCTGTGCGGCATCTTCTGGTTCGCGGCCAACGGCATGCTCGCGAGCGAGACGATCTACTACGATCGAGCTGGAGTTTTGCATCAAGTCGGCCTCTACCATGAGCCCGTCGGCGTCCTCGGGCGGCTCGCCACCGCCTTAGCGCACCCGGTGATGCTCGCTCGGGCCTATGCGCGCAAGCTGATCCCGCGATCTGCGTCCTGACCAGCGCTTGGATCCGCAGCGCGACTCTCACCGGCCAGCGCGTGGCCGATGAACGTGTGCCGTCGGTCGTGAATGGTCAGCGTCTCGGGCGCTCGCGGCCGGCCACGAGAAAGTCGCCTGTTTGCGACTCGCTGAACCTTGGGCTTGACGGTTTAGTGCCGTCGGAGTAGATGCCGCTTCACCAAGTGTGTTACCGGATCGCACACGCTCCCGGCAGGCTGGATGCAATGGGGTATTTGGGATGAATTCGTAACATGCGCTGCAGAATAATCCAGTGATGGATGGACTTTCGGAAAGAAAAAACCTGGTGCGTTCGCGGCTGCTTCGCACACTTCCAGGAGAGTGCCTCCTACGTTTCTCTGGGCATGATCAATCGATGCTTCTTGCATCTCAGGCTGCGGCTGCTGACACTCGGCAACGAGAGTTTGCGGAGTCGGATGGCCTGCCCACCGTGGACGTGATCATTGCTTTCCATAACGAGTCCCACCTCTTGCCTGGCAAGGTGGCCAATCTCCTGAGGCTGGACTATCCGGGGCACCTCTTGCGATTCATTCTCGTGGATGGCCAGTCCACGGACGATTCCGTGAAATCTGTGGAAGAGACGGCGCGCCGCGATGAGCGGTTTATCGTACTGCGCGGCGCAAACGCAAACAAAACACAACAAATCAACTTGGCCCTGACCTGGTGCACGGCTGACTGGGTCGTCCTGACCGACGTGGACGCGCACTTGCCAAGGTTCACGTTGAGGAAGCTCGTGGCCGTCACGGCGAGGGACCCGAGCGTGGCCGTCGCCGGAGTGCTCCATCGCCCCGGACGGGCGATGCGTCTGGATCGCCTTCACTGGCGGGCCTGGAATGCCAGCCGTCGATTTGAATACCGGGTGGGTTCCACCTCGGCAGTGCTGGGGCCGTGTTATATGTTCCGGAGCGGCTGGTTGTCCTGCCTGCCGGCTGACGTCGTCGCCGACGACATGTACA
Organism: Deltaproteobacteria bacterium; assembly: GCA_050257335.1. Lineage (GTDB taxonomy): Bacteria > Planctomycetota > Planctomycetia > Planctomycetales > Planctomycetaceae > JACQFH01. The sequence goes on from JBLMWR010000652.1 coordinate 1,769, forward strand.
TCTCGTTCGCAGCCCTCGCTTCCGGGCGCCGGATTGCCCTGGCTGAAACTCTGGTGATTGAACGCCGCGCGCCGCGGGGAACACTCGCCGTCTTGTTCCACAAGATCCGGAAAGCCCGGGCGTTTCTTCGGGAAGTGCTTCGCTTCCTTCCCGGCGCGCTGCAAATGCCCTCGCCGATGCGAGAACTGTTCTTGTGGCGGGCGGCTGCAACGACCGTGGCACCGCTGATCATCCTGGGGGCCGTCGCATGCAGCCTGGCGATCGCACCGAAGGCCGTCGGTGCATTGTCGGCGTTTGCGCTGGCGTGCTGCTTCACGCACGCGGAAGCGCTGGCGCCCTGGCGGTGGTGGCGGTGGATCGTGGCTGCCGCGACCCACGTCGGGCTGGGATTGGTCCTGGCCGGGGTACTGTGCGTGGCACTGGCCACCCTTCCGTTTTTCCCGCAACAGGCGTCGTTTTCGCGCTGGCGGCAGGAGGAAATGTGAAAGCTCGCGACAAGCTGAGCATCGGTTTCAAGATCCTTGCCGCCAGGGTAACCGGAGCGCCCAGGCCGTTCTTTGTCCAATATTCCCTGCTGAACGGTTGCAACGCGCGGTGCACCTACTGCAACTCGCCTCACCGCCCCGATCCCCAGCTCGACACGGCGACCCACCTGGGGCTGCTGAGGGAATTCGCCGCTCTGGGCACGGCGCGCATCAAATTCCTGGGCGGCGAACCGCTGCTCAGGCCCGATCTTGGCGAACTGGTTGCCGAGACAAAACGACTCGGCATGCGCGCGGCGATGGTCACCAACGGCTTGCTCATTCCACAACAAATCAACGTGGTGAAAAAGCTCGATGAGTTGATCATCTCGCTGGACGGTCAGGAAGAGGCTCACGATGGACAGCGGGGCCGCGGAAGCTGGCGGCGGGTCATGGCGGCGATCGAAATGTGTGCTGCCGAGGAGTTGGAATTCTTTCTCAGCGCCGTTGTCACCCGTCAAAGCCTCGGCGACGTGGACTGGCTCCTGAATCTGGCCGACTCACTGGGAGTGATGGTCAACTTTCAGCTCCCGCAGTTTAATCCGGAAATGTATGGACCGGGTGCAAAGCCCCAGTTCCCGGAAGAGGCGGAGACCCGGGCCGTGCTCCGGCGGATCATTGCCGCCAAAAATCGAGGCGCGCCAGTGTTGTTTTCGACGCAATCCTACGAGAAAACTCTGGCCTGGGAGAATTTCGAGATAGAGCGGATTGTCGAGGCGGGGAAGATCTCGCGATGTACTGCCGGCAAGTATTTCCTGCAAATGGAGCCAAACGGGGACATTTATCCGTGCGTGTTGCAGGTCGGGACATTCGCTCCGAAAAATGCCGTCCGCAACGGCGTGCGTGCCGCCTGGGAACATTGCCACCACCACTCTTGCGCGTCGTGCTTCAATACCTGGCTGAATGAGAATCGCGCAATCTTCGACCTGTCCCCCTCCATCCTCATGAACTTCTGGAGCAATTATCTCCGTCCGCGTAGGCCAGGCCGTCGCGAGGAAGAATGCATTCGTTCGGGAGCCGCAGAGGTTGGAAAAGTCACGAGTTCGTGAACCGTCACCCGGTGCCGACGACGTTCCCTCCAATCAAGCGGGAAGTCTCGCCGCCGCGGAGACGGCCGGCAATGGATCCGCCCGGCGTGGCCGGTCCGGTTTTGCCTGGGCTGGGATGGCGTTGTTTCTGGCCGTGGGAATCCTGCGGGCCTGGCACCACGAGCCGTGGCGCGACGAATGCGGCGTCTGGCTTTTGGCCCACAACTGCCACTCTCTGGGCGATCTGCTGCCGAACCTCCGCTACGGCGGTCATCCTTACCTCTGGCCAATTTTGGCCTGGCTCCTGGCGCACGCGACAACACAGATTTTCTTCCTGCAGCTTCTTCACCTTCTGCCGGCAACCGTCGCGGTCTATCTCGTGCTCAGATACGCGCCCTGGCCCCGCTGGGAAGCCGCCTTGTGCGTGCTGGGGTACTTTTTCTTCTTCGAGTACGCGGTCGTTTGCCGCGCTTACGGCATTGCGCTCCTCGGCGCCGTCCTGGTGGCCATCGCCTGGCAGAAACGAGCCGACCGATCTTTGCCGGGCGGGGCCGGGCTCTTCCTGCTCACACAAAGCTCGGTATACGGGATCATTCTCGCTCTCGCTTTCATACCGCTCCTGGGCGCGATTGCCTGGCAACGGACTCGAGACCGGACGCTGACGGGAATCTGGTGCGCGGGCTGGGCGCTTCCCCTGCTTTTGGGCACGGCGCTTGCCGTCACGATGATTGTCCCGCCTGCCGACTCCGGTTTCGCGCCGGGCTGGTTTGTGACCTTCGACCGCGCGCATCTGGCCGATGTCGTGGCCATCTGCTGGCGGGCCCTGGTTCCCATCCCGGATGTCAACACGCCGTTTCCCTGGAATTCGAACATTGCGGATGGTTTCTCGTTGCGCGTGAGGGCGGCGCTGGGCGGCTTTGCCCTGGGGACCGCACTGTGGTGCCTGCGCCGGAATTACCTGGCGTGCCTTTACTTTCTCCTGGCCGCGCTGGGGCTCTTTGCATTTTCCTACTTCAAGCTGCACGGCTACCTGCGCCACCACGGTCATCTTTACCTGGCCCTGTTCGTGGCGGTGTGGCTGACCTCCACTCGGATGCGGCCGGGATTCTCGCATCGCGCAGTCTGCATCCGCCGAGGATTGTTCGTCACCCAGGCCGTCGCGGGGATTTGGCTGGGAACTGCCGACTGGGTGAAGCCGTTTTCCGCGAATCGCCTCGCCGCGGAATGGATCGCTGCGGGCGATTTTGGCGACTACATCCTGGCTGGCTGCGAGGCCCATCCGGCTTCGGGCGTGGGGATGTACCTGCAGCGACCGATCTATTACCTGGGCAGCCAACGGTGGGGAACATTTATCGTCTGGGACAACCATGATCAGCCATTCTCGCGGGCGGCTGAAATGTTCCGGAGCGCGGCGGAATTCGGTGAATACAACGCACAGCCCGTATTGCTCATCCTCAATCACGAGTTTCCGGAACAAGAAGGCTTCCGGCTCGAAGCTTCATTTACGGACAGCCTGATTGCCGACGAACGGTTCTTTCTTTACACCCGTGAACCGCAGGGAGATGACCGCATCATCGAAACGGGGTCTTTTCTCGATTTCTAATCCGTGCTTCGTGCGTGCACAGAGCGAATGCAGTCCGACAACTGTTGCCTGCACGCGCGGGAGTCACTTTCGGATCAACCGAAGATTGGAAATGCTCGCGCGGCTCTCGATCGTCTCGTCTTCTCCGGCGTAACAACTCGCACATTGAATTGCGACCATGATGATCTTCGGCGGAGTTTTTCCCGGATAAAACTTCTTGAAGTCGGCGATCAAGTCCCGTTCATGGGAATGCCAGTCCTGCATTTTCTCCCTGCCGGACTGCACGACCGTGCGGATGTAGTCGAAGTTCACCACGACGCGCTGCGTTTCCTTTTCGCGCCAGGTATAACCAACCTCAACCGTTGGCTCCCAGAGATAGTGGATGACATAAACGGAGAATCGCTCGCGAAAGACGACGAGGACCTGGATTGGCGAATTCGTCCGGTACGGCGCCTTTCGGCCGTCATCGTTCCAGGGCTTGTACTCCGGGGTCGCCGGCATTTTGTCCACTTTCCAGTCCCATGAAATTCGCAGATCGTCCATCGGTGTGACATCGAGATCGTGTTCGAAACGAAGGAGCCCGGCCGTCGTAACGGTCTGCAATTCCGTCCGTCCCGGATGTTCTGCAACCTTGGCCGAGCCAGTGCCTTTCCTCAGGACCCGCCGCCAGCCCTCCGGCGTGCCCTCTTCGTCGGGCTGCTCGAACGCGAGGCCCATCTCAGGATCGTCAGCCCGGGCAACGGCGAAGCCGGCCGACAGAATGAAACATTGAAGAATCGCAGCCGTCAGCGGATGCAGGCGTTGCATTTTCTGTCTCGTGAGATTTGCACAACAGAGAACCCGGCGACGGGGACGAAGCGGTTTGCCTGACGTGCGATGAGGTTTCAATAAGGCGGCCACGCCGTCAGTTTATTCAAGGGGGGCGGAACAGTGAATCCCAGTCACCGCCCCGCCCATCCCCACCCGATCTTCCCGCCCCCGCTCTCGGCCTTCATGGCGCTGATGACCCGGCGCCACTCGTCCGTGTCGCTGCTTCGCGCAGCAGGCTGAGCGCGGCCTCGACGAGCATCTCGCCCGCGCCTGGTTGCAGCGCAGAGTTCGTGACTTCGTAGCTGCCGCCGGCGTACGCCGCGCGGTGCGGGATGTAGATGGTCTCGACGCAATTCGACAGTTCGATGACCAGCGTCGTGGGGAACGGCGAGCCTTGC
>JBLMWR010000653.1:0-3482 GCA_050257335.1 Deltaproteobacteria bacterium
GGAAAATGGTACAGAGGCGCGTCGGATCGCAGCGGAATGAACATGGGCCAGGCGCTCCCGGACAACGAGGTCCCGAAGCCTGTCAACGGCCTCCCGCCTGGTGCGGATCAATGAAAATTTCACGCAAAGACGCAAAATAAAAAGAAGAGGATGGGCGGTACGAACGTGAAGTCGACGAGTTGCTCGCGTTACCCGGCGAGCCCGGGACATAAGTCCCGGGGTTGTGCCATACGGGGTGAGGATCGACGCGCAACGCCCGACCTTCGCCAAGAGGCCGGCGGCGGAAACCCTTTGCGCCTTTGCGCGATTTCTTCCTCAGAGGGGCCGGAGTTTCCTTTTCCGCTGCGCCATGGCCAAGGTGCCCGATGGCGAACGGCGTGAGACGAGTGTACTGTTAGCGGAAGTGCGGCCGGACGGTATGGTCGCCAGACGCGGGTGTGCCGTTTCCGGGTGCATGGAACACGGTTCAAACACGAACCTTCGCTGCCCGTTATCTGTACTACTAACCGTCTGTTTCTTCGTGCACCGCGAAGATTGTCAATTTGGATAGATACGGAAAAAAGAACCGCGGATGACGCGGATACGCGAGGATGTGCCTGTTCACCTCGTCTGTCCTTATCCGCGCGTATCCGCGTCATCCGCGGTTGAATTTGTTTTGGTTGCGGCCGTAGGCCGCGCTGGGTTTCATCGGTGTTTAAACCGTGGCTAACCATCTTACCCTGTTTATGCTGACGCACATTGTTCGCGTGGCATAAAGACACGGGCAGTTAGCCGCTCAAGCTTCGTTTTTTGGAGCTCGATCCCATGCTCGCGCTCACGCTGGCTCTCTCGGTCGCTTGTGCCGACCCGCTGACGCCCGGCAATCACCTGCGTTCGCTGCACAGCGACGGGCGGACGCGGTCGTATCACGTGCACGTGCCGCCGCAGTACGACGCGACGGCGCCGACACCGGTGGTGCTGGCCTATCACGGCTTGATGACGAACGGCCTGATGATGGCCGGCTTCAGCGGTCTGAACAAAAAAGCGGACGAGGCCGGTTTCGTCGTCGTCTATCCGAACGGCAACGGTTCGGGGAATCTCATGCTCTTCTGGAATGCCGGCGGCATGCGCCAGCGAGAAGGCGAGAAAGCCGACGACGTGGCCTTCACCGCCCGGCTCCTCGACGACTTGGCGACATTGATCAACATTGATCCGAAACGGGTGTACGCCACCGGTCTGTCGAACGGCGGGATGATGTGCTATCGCCTGGCGGCCGAGCTGTCCGACCGCATCGCCGCCATCGCCCCCGTCGCCGGGACGATGGCGATCGACGAACCTGCTCCCAAGCGTCCGGTGCCGGTCATTCATTTCCATGGGACCGAGGACACCTTCGTTCCCTTCGGCGGATCGGAAGCGCGGGCGAAGCGCTTCATTCCCTTCAAATCGGTCGACGAGACAATGCGCCTCTGGGCGAAAATCGACGGGTGCCCCGAGGAGCCGATGGCCACTGGTCTTCCCGACTCGGCGGAGGACGGCACGACCGTGACGCGAAAAATCTGGGGACCGGGGAAGGAGGGGGCCGAGGTCGTCCTCTACACAGTCACTGGCGGCGGCCACACCTGGCCCGGGATGCCCCCGATTGTCAAGTTTCTCGGCAAGTCGACGAAAGACATTTCGGCGAACGACCTGATGTGGGAGTTCTTCCAGAAGCATCCGCTGGAGTAGACGGCCCGATGTGTGCCCGACAGTCAAGCGGTACCGATGAGGCGACAGAGTCGCCGGTTCAGCCCCAAGGAGGCGAGAGTCGATAGCTCAGAGCGCCAAGCCCCGGGTTGGCATCAGCACAATTCAGCTCAGCCCTGAAGGGGCGCGACCCCAGCGTCCGCGGGCTGGATTTTTGCATCACGAGTTGGCGGGCCCTGACAGGGACCGGTTTCGTTTGATGGATTTTTCGGCGACGACATTGTGACGCCGTTCCCGAGGGGGACGTACCTTCGCGCCGTCATTCGTGCCAATTCGTGCTATTCGTGGGCACCCGTTTTTCACCCACGAATTGACCCAGCGCGGCCTACGGCCGCAACCAAAACGAATTCAACCGCGGATGACGCGGATACGCGCGGATAAGGACAGACGAGGTGAACTGGCACATCCGCGCGGATCCGCGTCATCCGCGGTTCTTTTTTCCGTATCTATCCAAATTGACAATCTTCGCGGTGCACGAAGAAACAGACGGTAAGTAGTACGAAAAGCACGAAAGAGAAATACGAAACCGCGAGAATGTGAAACCATCCACAGATTTCTCAGATTTTCACAGATTGAGCCTGCCACGTCAGAATCCGCGAAAACTTGCCGAATCCGTCGATACCTCTCTTCTCGTCCTCGCCTCTGATTTGGGAGCGAACCGCAGCAAGGCGTTTCGTGTTTTTCGCGTCTTTCGTGGTTCTCTAGCTGGTTGCAACCGAAGGCCGCGCCGCGTCCTCTGCGGTTTAGAAAAGCATAGTCGTAAACGCGCTGCGTCTCAGTATTTCTGCCCCTGATTTCTCGTTTTTCCTCCCTTCCCTTTTACTCTTCCATTAACCCTTGCGTTTCCTCTCCAGGACCGCAAGGGCCGCCTTCGCCGCGGCCTGCACCAGGTGCCCCATCTTCGGATGCTCCGGTTCGATATCCGGCGGCAGCCCCGCCTCAGACAGCGTTTCGCTGGCCGTGGGTCCGATGCTGGCGATGACGCACTGCCGGGCCGCGGCCAGCCACTCGTCGTGCACCCCCGCCGACTCGGCCATCGCCAGCACATTTCGCAACTGCTGGGCGCTGGTGAACATCAGCACGTCGAACTCCCCGGCGATCGTCCCCCGCACCGCCGCCGTCAGCGGCCCGGTGTCCTCCGGCAGCGCCCAGCGATACACCGGGACGCGGATCACCTCCGCCCGCCGCTGCTCGAGCGCCTCATACAGCTCCAGGTTCGGCGCACCATACTCCTGCACGGCGACGCGCTTCCCCGCCACGGGGACTTTGGCGTCGAGCAGCACCACCAGATCGCGCCACGTATTCGGCTCCGCTACCTGATGGTCGATCCTCACCTTCCATTCCCTGAGCACAGCCGCCGGCTTTGGGCCGCGGACAATGATCGCGCACTTCTGCAAGGCCGCGAGAAATTCCTCATGCGAGTGGTTTGACTCGATCACCTCCGCCAGCGCCCGCGTCCCCACCCCCGTCAGCAGAATGACGATATCGATCGTCCCTGCAAACAGCCGTTCGGCGAAGGCGAACGCCTCGGGATTCTCCCCCAGCGGCACCTCGCGCATCGACGGCGCGACCGTGACGATGCCCCCCTGCCGCTCGATGAGCGCCCGCATCTCGTCCCCCTTGCGGCTCTCGAACGAGCAGACACGGAGGCCGGCAAGGCCGGGTACATCGGCTTGGCTGCCAGTCGTAGAATTCATCACGCCATTCTACCAAACCCGCGACGCCCCGCGATGCCGAGCTGACGCGGTGCCCGCCCGCCT
>JBLMWR010000654.1:0-4664 GCA_050257335.1 Deltaproteobacteria bacterium
CCCGTACGACGAGCGCGACGATCTGGGCGAGGCGCCGGCGAAGGGTGCGGGAGGGGGAGGTTAACGGCTATGAAGATAATAATAGAGGATAGAAAATAGCGACTGGAGCTTCACCCAAGCCCACGGGCGGGCACCGACCGACAGGTTGGTCCCCGTGGGTACTGTCTGCTTCGTTTTTCACTCGCGAGTCATCATCGACCCCTTGCCCACCCCCACAAAACCCATTGACGTAGAGCCCCCCGTCTTGCGCGTGACGCGGTATGAACAGGTGAGCGCATTTCTGGTGGCCATCGTGGCCGGGCTGGTATTCGCCGTCGTGCTGCTGGGGTTCGCCTGGTATTCGACCCGCGTGCCCAAACCGAAGGAACCGGTACCGGTGGAACTGGTCGAGCTGACCGGGGGCTCAGAAGACGGAGCGGTGGGGGAAACGTTGCGCGTCGATTCGCCGCTGGAGGCCAATCCCGAGGCGGGATCGCCCGAAACTGCCAGCGACGAACCGGAAGTCCGCGAATCGCTCGACAACGTCCTGGAGCTGACCGACGTGGCGGTGACGCAGACGACGCGGCAGTTCGACATGGGAATCCGCAATCCCGCGGGCCAGCCGGGGAGCGCCGAGGGGACCGGCCGCCGGCCGCTCGGGTCGGGCCCCGGATCGGGCGGCGGCTTTCCCCGCGAGCAGCGCTGGATGGTTCGTTTCGGCGATCAGGCGAACCTCGACGAATACGCCCGGCAGCTCGATTTTTTCGGCATTGAATTCGGCGCGGTGATCAACGGCAAACTGGTGTACATCTCCAAGCTCGCCAGTCCGAAGCCGGCGGTGCGCACCGCCGCCAGCGGCGCGGATGAAAAGCGGCTGTATATGACGTGGCGCGGCGGGGGCCGCAAGCAGGCCGATTTGCAGCTCTTTCGCAAGGCGGGCCTCGAAGTCGGAAATGCGGTGATCTTTCACTTTTATCCGAAGCAGACCGAAGACAAGCTGGCGCGGCTGGAACTGGACTACCGCAAGCGCAAGGCCAACGACATCCGGCGCACGTTCTTCTCGGTCAAGAATGTCGAAAACGGCTATGAATTCACCGTCGCCCATCAGACATATCTGAAGTAAATGTGATGAAGCGCTGAACACGAATGAACAGAGTGATCCGAAATTCCAGGCCGATGGTACCCACGGGGACCAACCTGTCGGTCGGTCCCCGCCCGTGGGCTTAAGCACTCCTCTACCCTCTATCTTTTCTCCTCGAATCCTCTATGTTCGCTCCTCGCTCCTCGATTCTCTCTCCTGTCGCGCATGCCTGCTCTTGAAATTCGTCACCGCACGGGAAGGATCGAAACGCGGGAACTTTCCCGCGAAGTGCCCCTGCTGGTCGGCCATCTTCCGTCGAGCGACATTCAAGTCGACGCCGACGGGGTCGCGCCGATCCATTGCCGGATCAGTTGGCAGCGCAGGAATTTCGAAGTGACGGCGGTGGCTCCGGAGGGGGTCCAGTTCAACGGAACGACGGTCCGGCATCATCAGCTCTCGCCGGGCGACGTGCTGCGGGTGGGAGACGTCGATATTGTGCTTCTCGCCGAATCGCGGGAGTCCGAAGTCCGGTCCGGGGCCGCCCCCTCCCCGGCGCCGCCCCCGGACGCTGCCGCCGGACAGCTCCACGATCCGCTCGCCAGCCACTATGAGCTCCAGCCCCTGTCGGAAGAGTCGCTTCCGGTCCGGGCGTTTCACATCAACAGCCAGTTCGTGAGCGACGCGGCGAGCGAAAAACGAGCGGCTGGCGCCGAAAAAACGCCCGCTCCCCCGGCCGCGGGAAAGGAAGTTGCAAAGCCTTCCGACGGTCAGCGCCGGGCCGGCATGGACCGCGTGGCCCACGTCGTCCTCGGACTGGACGAGCTCGCCCGCGACGAAGCCCAGGCCGCGGCGATCGATCCGCCGGTAAGCCGGCCGCCCGCGTCCCTGGCGGACGCAGCCCGAAAGGTGAGAAAGACGCTGACCTTGCCCCGCGTCCGTCCGGGCGAACGCGACCCGCTCCGTTCCCCCCTCGTCCTCGGGCTGGGCGGAGGAGTCCTGCTGCTCCTCTTGTCGGCGGCGTCGCTCTGGTTCGTCTTGTCGCGCGAAAAAGCACAGCAGGCCTTCGACCGCGGAAAAACGGAGCTTCTGAACGGCCAGTATCCCCAGGCCGTCGAAAGCCTGGAACTGTTCCTCCGCGACTACCCGCGGCATGCGCAGGCCCCGCAGGCGCGGGTCGATATCGGTACGGCGCGGGTCGAACAGGCGCTCGGCGGAGGGAGCCCGGCATGGGACAAGGGGCTTGAGGCGCTGGAAGCGTTCATCAAACAGCATCTCGACAGTAAATCGCTCGCCGATCCTGAATCTCCGTTACGGCAATTTGTGCTCCACTCGGCTGATCGCATCGCGTTCGGGGCGATCGATGCGGCTCGGGTGCAGCATCAGCGGCCGCTGCTGGCGGTTTCGGCCAACGCCGTCAAGCTGATCGAGCTGTACGCTCCCGCCGACAATCGACCCGAGGCGCGTCTGAAGGAACTGGCCGACGCACGGGTCTCCGCCGAAGCCGCGATCCTGCAGCGGGAAACTTTCGACGCCGCCGTGAGTAAAATGGACGAGGCGCTGGAAGAGAAGCGCCCCCAGCAGGCGCTCCAGGCCTATCGCCGCGTCCTCGACCGCTATCGGCCGCCGGAGAGCGCCGGCTACGCGGCGGCGGTCGCCTATCGCCCGCTCGCCGACCGTCTGAAGAAAGCCGGCGACCTGGAGCGCGAAGCGATTGTGCGCGATGAACAACCCCGCGAAAGCGCCCCCGCGCTTTCCCCCGCGGAACGAGGACCCGCGCGGCTCACGCTGGCGCGGCGGACCCGTGCGCGGACCGACGTGTCGTCGGTCAACGTCGCCGTTTTCGTCTTCGCCGAAGACGCCCTGTTCGGCGTTGACAGCGTCACCGGCGAGCCGCTGTGGCGGCGGGCGGTCGGGTTCGATCCACCGTTCGCCCCGGTGGCCGTCTCGGCAGGCCAGCCGGCGTGGCTGTTTTACGACGCGCGGCGGCGCGAGCTGGTGCTCGCGGCGCAGCGCACGGGCGAAGTCCTGTGGCGGCTGCCGCAAGCGGCCCGACCGCGCGGCGCCCCGCGGATTCACGAAGGGCAGGCCTATCTCGCAACCGACGACGATGCCCTCGAACAGATCGACCTGCAAACCGGACGCGGCACGGCGCGCCTCAGGTTCTCGCAGAAGATCGCCGGCACCTGCGCCGTGTCGCTTTCGGGCGAGCGGCTGTACGTCCCCGGTCACGAGAACGTGCTGTACGTCCTGACGCGCCGGCCGCTGGCGTGCGAGCAGGTCGTCTGGCTGGGACACGCCCCGGGATCGATCGAGGCCCCGGCCGTCATGATGCGCAGCCTCCTGCTGCTGGCCGAAAACGACCGGCAGGACAGTTGCTCGCTCCGCGTCTTCGAGACCGCCCGCGAAGACCAGAAGCCCGTTCCGGTCGCCACGCATCGCGTCGCCGGGCACGTCCGCGATGCGCCGGTGCTGCGCGGCAAGGAACTCTTCGTTCCCTCGTCGCTCGAACGCGTCACCGCCTTCGTCGTCGCCGAGTCGGGCGATGAGCACACCCTCACGCGGGTCGGAGAAAATCAGTTCGAGGACGCCGCCCCGACGCCGATCTTCCTCGTCGCCGGCCCGGACGGCCGAATGTGGGTGCAGTCCAGCGCCCTGCGGCGCTTTGACGTGACCCGCAACAGCCTTCTCCCTTCGAAACAGAAACTGGGAGCCGGCCAGGCATCGCAGCCCCTGCAGTCTTCCGGCGACTCGCTGTACCTCGGCCGGCGCCTCCCTCACAGCCGCGCCGTCGTCTTTGCCGAGGCCGACCGCCAGCAGATGGCCCTCGAGTGGCAGTTGTCGCTGGGAGCCGGAATCCTCGAAAGCAGCCTCCCGTCGGCCCAGGATGGCGCAGTCCTGTGCGTGACCAGCCTGGGCGATCTGTTTCAGGTAACGCGGCAGAAACTCGCGCGGGGGGGGTTCGACCTCCAGCCGGTCGGGCAGATTCCCGTTCCCCAGGGGCTGTCGGAGGGACTCTCGGCGGCGCGCTTGAGTGACGGCCGGCTGGCGGTGTATTGCGGGGGTGAGCAGCCGCGTCTGTGGCTGCCGGCGAGCGACGGGACGGCGCACGAGCACAAGCTGGCCGGAAGCCTGCAGGCCCCGCCGGTGCGGATGGCCGGAGGGCTGCTGCTGGCGCTCCCCGGCCGGCTGCGGCTGCATGGGCGACCGGCCGGCGAGCCCCCCGTCGAAGATCTTCCGGCGCCGATCGGTCACAACGAGCCTCCCCGCTGGGTCGGACTGGCGGCCCTCGACGAGACGCACGCGATCGTGCTGTCGGAGCAGGGGCGCGTGGCCCGCATCCAGTTCGGGACGGCCCCTGTGCCGCATCTCGAAGAAATCTCGCATTGGGACGCCGGCAGCCCCGTCGATCTTCCTCCCGCTCTGGCAGAGGGACGCCTTTTCGTCGTCGATGCGACGTCGCGGCTGGTGATGCTCAACGCCGGCCTGCTTGAGCCGGCGGCACAGGTGGTGCTCGAGGCCTCGCCGGCGGCGCGTCCGCGCCCCGCCGGAGAGCTGGTGCTTGTCGAGCTCAAGACGGGGCGGCTCGTCGCCTGCGATGTTCCTG
>JBLMWR010000655.1:0-4495 GCA_050257335.1 Deltaproteobacteria bacterium
CGCCATCAGCGACAGCATCTCGGCTCTGGCCGGCGGAACGGGTTCCAGGTTCCGCCGCTGGAGCCTGCCTGGCGGCGAAAACAAACAGGAACGCGGCGACGATCAAAGAATGGCGCGGCACGGTGCGATGCGACCTCATGATGCCGGCCCGGACGGCGCGCACGCCCGGCCCCGACTGCGTGTTTGTGATGCATCCAGAATACAGCGCGTGGGGGGCGGTCGCACGTCAATTCCGGAATCGCGATCATTTTTTTCGCAGGTCGGCGTCGGATGACTTCCCGCCCGAAGGAGGAGAGCCGCGAATGAGCCCGCCGCGGAATGTCACGAACCCAGCGTCAAGACGACGGCTCACTGGCACGATAGAAACGGGGAAGCGATACTGTGTGATCGTGTCGGTTGCGGCGCGCGTCTGGAACCGGGAGGCCCGCCGGCCGGTGTTCGAATCGTCAGGGAGCCTGTTGTCATGAAGACTCGATTTGCAGCGGCGGGCGCTGTCGCAGTGATCACCGGGGCCGCTGCGCTCGTTCTGTTCTCCGGAAACCTGCTGTCGATGATCGGGTCGCGCCCGGGTCGCGAGCCGGCGACGCCCGCAACGGATGGGACGACGAAAAACGGCGGCCGGGCTGCGAATGACGACAATGCGGGAACATCGCCCGCGGAGCCGGCCCCTGACGGAATGCAGACTGCCACCTTCGGTTCCGGCTGCTTCTGGTGCACCGAGGCGGTGTTTCAGCGACTGAAGGGAGTCGAGTCGGTCGTCCCGGGCTACAGCGGCGGCGACGTCAAAAACCCGACGTACCGCGAAGTGTGCGAGGGAACGACGGGTCACGCCGAGGTGATCCAGGTGACGTACGACCCCCAGGTCGTCTCGTATGCCGATCTGCTCGAAGTCTTCTGGAAACTGCATGACCCGACGACGCTGAACCGACAGGGGAACGACGTGGGGACGCAATACAGGTCGGTGATTTTCTGCCATACCGACGAGCAGAAGGAACTGGCCGAGCACTACAGGCGGAAGCTCGACGAGTCAGGGATCTTCCCCCGGCCGATCGTCACGGAAATCACGCGATTCTCCGAGTTTTATCCGGCCGAGGACTATCACCAGAACTATTTTCGGGAACACGGCAGCGCTCCGTACTGCCGGTTCGTGATCGGCCCGAAGATGGAAAAGCTGAAAGAGGTTTTCCGCGACAGGCTGAAGTGATGCGGGACGGCCCGTCGGGGCGGTCTCTGTCGGCCCGGAAGGGCTGGCTTGCGCCAGTAACCTGGCACTCAGCTCTTTTTACCTCGCGCGCGGGTCCGGCGGGCCGGTTTCGCCCCCCGGTACTTCTGTTCGGCTTTCACTATTTCCGACACGGTGGCGCGCGACCCCGCCCGCTCGACCTTGTCGAATTCCGTCGGCGCGGCAAGGGCGGCGATCTTTTTTCCCAGGCCTTTGATCAGCATAGCGTGTTCCTTTCCTTCTCGTGGCAGTGCCAATCCAGTTTTGCACGTTCGGATGACTGAGTCAACTCCGTTGTCGTTCGGTCACTCCGTGATCGGGCGGCACGTTGCGGCACCTGTCAATCCGGATGAAAGGAAATGTTTGCTTCCGGCTCGCGCTCCGCGACAGATCGGCCGGGAACGCCTTTCGCACCATGGTTAGGAATTGCACGCACAAACCGCCCTGTCACGGAGTGACCAGGCTACATTCGCGCCTGTTAAACCTTGACTCTCTGATCGGAAGACGTCAGAATAACCGATAAAGATATACCTACCCGTTTCTGTCTCCCACCCACCCGACAGACGGCAACGACTCGCGACGACAAGGCCTGCCCCGCGATTTCGTCGTTTTGTTGATTGCGACCGGTTTTCTGCCATCCCGCTCCCTGGAGAGGCGAATCCCTCATGGCGCCTTGCTCATTATCTACGAGCCGGTTTTCCGGTCGCGAGCGAGCGGCGATTCGCCACGTTCTGCTGGGCCTGATGGTGCTGGCGGCCGCGCCGGGCCTGGTCCGGGGCGAAGAGCGCCTGCACGTCACCATCGACCGGCTGGTCGCCCTCGAGACCCCCGACTACGACAAGCTGGCCGCACCGGTCTGCTCCGACGAAGAATTCGTCCGCCGAATTCATCTGGACCTCGCCGGGATGATTCCCACGGCCTCCGAGACCCGCCAGTTTCTCGCCGATCCCGAGCCAGACAAACGCGAGAAGCTGATTGACAAACTGCTGGCCAGCCCCGAATACGCCCGCCACATGCAGCGCGTGTTCGACGTGATGCTGATGCGCCGGTTGCCGCAGAAACACGTCCCCATCGCCGAGTGGGAAAAATTCCTGCGCGAGTCGCTCGCCCAGAACAAGCCGTGGGATGAGATCGTGCGGACGATCCTGACCGCCGACGGTTCCGACCCGGCCAACCGCGGGCCCGCGCGGTTTTATCTCGATCGCGAAGGAGACGTCAACGAGATCACGCGCGACATCGGCAAACTGTTTCTTGGTGCCAACCTCGAATGCGCGCAGTGCCACAATCACCCGCAAATCGAGGACTTCAAGCAGCAGCATTATTACGGCATCGAGGCCTTCTTCATCCGCAGCTTCGTGATGACCGACAAGGAAAAGCGGGTCGTCTTCGCCGAGAAGGCCGACGGCGAAACGAAATTCGAGTCGGTATTCGAGATTCGTGACAAGACGTCGAAGGGCCCGCAGACGACCGGGCCGAAGCTGTTCGAGGGAATGTCGATCTCGGAGCCGAAGTTCGAAAAGATCGACGACGCCTACATCATCAAGCCGAACGACAAAGATAAGACGGTGCGTCCCGTGCCGCGCTTCAGCCGGCGGGTCAAATTCGCCGAGTTCATCGCCTCGGCCGAAAATCGCCGATTCTGCCGGACGACGGCCAACCGGCTGTGGGCCCTGATGTTCGGGCGCGGGTTGGTGCACCCCGTCGACCTCGACCACTCCGAGAATCCGCCGTCGCACCCGCTCCTGCTGGCGATGCTGACCGAAGAATTCGCCCGGCAGCAGCTCGACATCCGGCTGTTTCTGCGCGAGATCGCGCTGAGCAGCACTTATCAGCGATCGAGCAGGCGCGAAGAGGCAAGCCCCGGCGGGGCTCAAACGGCAGAGAAGGCACAAGCGGGCGAGGCGCAATTCGCGCTAGCGCTCTTGAAGCCTTTGACCCCGGCGCAGTTCGCCTGGAGCATCCTGCAGGCGACAGGAGAAGCCGACCTCAATCGCCAGGCGCTGGGTGACAAGCTCACCGAAGCCGCGCTGCACGACAAACTCGCCGGTTACGAGCAGCGGTTCGTGCAGCTATTCGGCGGCGAGCCGGGGCACCCGCGGGAACACTTCGAATCGACGACCGACCAGGTGCTGTTCCTGGCGAACGACCCGATGATCGTCAACCTTTTGAAACCCCGCGGCGGGAACCTCGCCGATCGGCTGCTCAAGCTTCCCGAAGACAACCCGCAGCAGATCGCAGAAGAACTGTTCCTGAGCACGCTCAACCGGCGGCCGAGCGCCGAAGACGTTCTGGACATCACCGGTTTGCTCGCCGGCCAGACGGGGGATGCCCGGTCGCCGGCCGTGCAGGAACTGATCTGGGCCACGATTTCGTCGAGTGAGTTTCGGTTTAATCACTGATCACCTTCTCCCTCCTTGGCAAGGGGTGTCGGGGGGGGGCGAGTCAAGATTTTATTCAGGATTATCTGCTGAAGGTCAGATTGAACGATCTCGGACCCACGGGACACGGCCCGCGGGCTTATGGATTTGATTGCTTTTCAACGAAATGCCTTGAGGTGCGCCATGGAATGCAAATACGCGTGCGGGTCGGCCGAGCATGTTTCGCGGCGCACGTTTCTCCACGGGGCGGCGGGCGCGCTGGGGGCGCTGAGCTTCGCCGGCATGGTGCAGGCCCGGGCCGCCGAGCAGCTCGCCTCGCAGCAGAAGCGGTGTGTCGTTTTCTGGCTCTCCGGCGGCGTCAGCCAGCTCGAAACGTGGGACCCGAAGCCCGATACCGACACGGGCGGTCCCTTCCAGGCGATTCCGACGTCGGTGCCCGGTGTGCACATTTCGGAGCTGCTCCCGTACACCGCCCGGCAGATGCACCATCTGGCCCTCGTCCGCGGCATCAACACCAAAGAGGGGGACCACGGCAAGGGGGCCTATATCATGGAGACCGGGCACCCGCGGACGCCCGGGTTTGACTATCCGTACATCGGTTCGGCATTCTCGTCGCTGCTGGCGCCCCCCGACAATCCGCTGCCGGGCTACATCTGCGTCGCCGGCGGCGGCAACGCGCGGGAAGCCTCGTTCCTCGGTCCGCGGTTCGCTCCCGTCGGCCTGGCCGACGGCAAACCCCCGGCGAATCTGGGGCTGCCCGAGGGACTCACGGGCGACGGCGACCGACGCCGCCGCGAACTGCGCGCCAAGCTGAGCGGCCGGTTCGTGCAGGGGCGCCGCCAGGTCGACACGGAAGCCTACAATTCGTCGTACGACCAGGCGGCGGCCCTCATCG
>JBLMWR010000656.1:0-3676 GCA_050257335.1 Deltaproteobacteria bacterium
TGTGGATCACCCGCCGCAAAACCCGAACATGTCGGTCAGAAAGGAATCGTTTCCGTGTCAGCGTTTCATTTTCTGATGCTGCTCTTTTCGGGCTGGATCAACCGCGAGCAGTTGCGGGCGATCGCCTATTTGCAAACGGAAGCCGCCGTGCTACGGGAGCTGCTGGGCAAGAAACGCCTGCGGCTGAGCGACGACCAGAGACGCCGGCTGGCAGTAAAGGGGAAGACGCTGGGCCGATCGCGGCTGGCGGAAGTGGCGACCATCGTCGCGCCCGACACGATCCTCCGCCGGCATCGGCTCCTGATCGCCCGGAAATGGGACTACAGCGGAAGCCGCCAATCGCCGGGACGGCCCCCGACAGAGCAACTTCTCCCCCCCTTAGCAAGGGGGGGCAGGGGGGGTCGCGTGAATTTGTCCTTGTGCATGATTCGCAATTCCTGAGGCGACCGTCGCATTTTGACTGCCTCGCGGCGACGGATTTCTTCACGACCGAGGTCTGGACGAAAAACGGCCTGGTCACGTACTTCGTTCTGTTCGTCATCGACCTGGCCAGCCGGCGCGTCGAGATCGCCGGAATCACGGCATCGCCCGACAGTGCCTGGATGTGCCAGGTCGCTCGCAATCTGATTGATGACGAAGACGGGTTTCTCCGGGGTAAACGCTTCCTGCTGATGGACCGCGACGGCAAATACTCGCCTGAATTTCGCTCGGTGCTGCGGCATGCCGGCGCGACGCCGCTGCGGCTGCCCGCCCGAAGTCCGAATTTGAATTCCTACGCGGAGCGGTTCGTGAGATCCATAAAATCCGAGTGCCGCGATCGACTCGTCTTCTTCGGCGAACGGATGCTGCGGCACGCGGTCACCGAGTTCGTGGCGCACTACCATACCGGGCGGAATCATCAAGGCCTGGAGAACCGCCTCATTGAGCCGGCGGAGAGTGTCGGTCAAACGGCGGGCGAGATTGTTCGTCACGATCGCCTGGGCGGACTCCTGAAGTATTACGACCGCAATGCGGCATGACGCGGTCGAACAGAGTTACCTCCGTCGCCGGCGAACGGCGTCCGCTGCTGCGCCGACGTCCGAAAACGCCCCGCCCCGCCTCCGGAAGTCGATGCGCCGACCGGTCGTCGCCGCCATCTCGCATGCGCTCGGTGCCGAAATTCGGCTGAACGAATGTCCGATTTCCTCCGCGATTCGCCGCCTCGACCGTGGGCGGAGTTTTTGCACCATACGCGCCGGCGTCTCCTCGCACTCGCTCAGCGCCGAAACCCGCCTGAGCCATTGTCCGATTTACCCCGCGTTTTGCCGCCTCGAACCTCGGCGGAGTTTTTGCACCATACGCCATCCGGAGTTACGGTTCAGACGTGGCGTCTGGCTTCTGGTCCGGAGGCTTGACACCGCGCTCTCGATACGCCCGGAAGGCTTGCTGCCAGCAGTATGCGCCAGCGACCCCGAAACCGACTAGGCAGATTATGTTCTCCACATTCCACGCCGGGACATTCGCGAAAGCCCAGTAGCCAACCGCAGCCGTATAATGGACTGCAACAATGACATGAACCAGCGCTTTGCGTGAATCTTGACGCGTCTGCATAGTCGCAATTAGTAATCGTTCATAGGCCGACGAGCAGCGACAGAGTCGATCGATCGGCGAAGTGCGCGCGGACGGGGGCGGTACAATGTGTGAATCTGTTGCGAGACTGGCTATGGCAGGTTGCGACGACCGTAACAACAGTCTCGACGGATGATCGGTTGCCGTCGGCGCTTTGTGCGCCGAACGACAGCTTCCGCCAGATGACTGCCCGGCGCAGTGCGCATTCGCTGGTGTTGTTGGTCGGCTCGACCCCCTCGACTTTCCGAAACGTCCACAGCCAGTCGCGATGATCGTACAATGGCTCACACATCCCAACCACCAATTTGATCGAGACCATTCCTGACGCTGCGGACGTCAGGGGATGGCAAAAGCCAAACTTACGAGAAACACTGAGGAACACTCAAATATTGGCGCACAGGACGCATTTGTTGTTCTGTGGCCAAGTACACGCAAGACAGGTGGCTTGCGTTGCTGTCTGACAGAGCCAAGCGAGTCCCTCGACCAACCATTTGCCGGCGAGAGCCCTTGCTAGAATTTCCCCGATAATGGTAGCCCAGATATTCGTGAAATAGAGAAGGGCGGTACCTACCGCACAGAAACCGAGTACGCAGCCTGAAAGAAGGCTGCACAGATTGCGGCCCACATTAACACCTCCGTCTGCAACGATCTGAGCGATCAAACTAATGACCCCACCGGCGACGCAACCAAGTAGGAGTGCCCCGCCGACTGTGATAATCGGTGAAGCTCCGGTAGGATCTGTATGGCTGGCTGGGTTGGAGTCACTATACATATAGAGGTTGGGTAGACCATCATTTGGAGGCGCATCTCTTTGTAGCCAGCCAAGCAGTAGGGCGAGCGCGCGATTGCGGACGGGGTACAACTCTGTCTCGGCATCTCGGCGATAGCCGGCATACAGTGTCTCCCAACCGAAGAGAGACGCAGTACGGACTGCAAATCCGGGTGTCAGGAAGGTCACGGTCCCGTACGCATCATAGGAATAACGCTCCTGGACAATGCCGGCGGAATCGACGAGGGCGAGCATGTTCCAGTTCGCGTCCTGCAGGCCGTAGAGTCGCTCGTTGAGCGTGCCGCTGCCCGTGGAGTCCCGGTCGCGCAGGACGAGGTCGTCAATGTAGCGCAGGCCCCAGATGAATTGCCGCTCGGCGGTTGTCGACGTGCCGGTGCGCTCTTCGATCACTTGCCATTTCGCCGGGTCGGTGTAGAAGAAGGGGCGCGTTTCCGAGTGAACGCCAGCGGTGTACGTCTTCTTGACGGTCCTGCGTTTTGCGCCGTCATAAGCATACTGGGCGACGATGTTGCCGCTCGGGGCATCGACGGCCTGAACAAGACGGTTCCAGGCGTCGTAAGTGCACGTGAACGCCTTCGTGGGATCGGCGGGCTGGGGCACCGTGGTCATGTTGCCGGCTTTGTCGTACGCCGGTTGCACCCAGGCGGGGCCGGCGGTGTTGGTGATGGCGGTGATTTCATTCACCGGATTGTTGGACCGGCTCTGCACGAGGTCCCAGGTGCCGTCGCCGTTGTCGTCTTCGCGGAAGCCGGACCAGTTGCCGGTCGTGTCCAGGGTCCAGCACTGGGCGAAGCTCTTGCCGGTGATCGCGCTTCCACCAGAATTCAGCGTGCCGCGGTCGAGCGATTTGAGGCGATTGATGAGGTCGTAGCCGTAAAGCTCGTCGAGATTCGCGTTGCTGGCCTCGGCCACGAGATCGCGGCGCGAAAGACGGTTTCCCATCCGGTCGTACGTGTGCTGGATGCGGACCAAGCTCGTGCCGGCGGAAGAACTGGAACTGCTCGATGAGCTCGACGACGACGACCCGGTCGGTGCCCAGATCAGGTCTTTCACGCGCCCGAACCGGTCGAGGCCGCGGTAGATGTCGCCGGTATCGGGGTCGGGGCCGGGTTGGAGGCCGATGAGGGTGTATTGGATGCCGGGTTGGGGGCTCGTGGACTGGACGATCGCGGAGGGGTTGAATGGCGATTGCAGCGTGGGGAACGCGGCCCCCCCACCCCCCCCCCCCCCACCCCCCGGGGGGTGGGGGGGGGGGGGGTGGGGGGGCCGCGTTCCCCA
>JBLMWR010000657.1:0-6409 GCA_050257335.1 Deltaproteobacteria bacterium
CTTATTTGTGAAGCGAAATCGAGTTGGGGGGACGAGAGTGCTGCCGCGATTTAGCGGATGCAGCCGACGGCGTCAATCGGGAAACTCCCCACAACGCTGATCATTCGCTCACCGCCGGCACCGGCAGTTCTCCCTTGCGCCATAGCGTCGCTTCTTCGCTGTCTGGGATCGCCGAGCGGATGCGCACGCGAAATGTGCTCGCCACGCCTGACGTGCGGACGCCGCGCATCGTTTTGGTTGCGTATTGACGCGCGAGCGGCGCGGTCTTGCCAATGTCGAGATTGGCGACATGCCAGTCGGCGTACGTCCCGCCGTCGGTCTCGACCGTCACATGGAACGACATGGGCCGCAAGGGGGAGATGTTGCTGAGCTGACCTTCGACAAAGATCTGGTTCCCTTTTCTGATCCCCGTCACCTCGACCTCACCGACGTTCTGCTGGGTGAACGAAATGCCGGGGGGCCGTTCGGGGTTGAGATCGACGTTCTGCTTCTTGATCCCTGTTTCCAGAAAGCCGGGGAATTCCCTTTCGATCTCCGCCAGCTCCTTGCCGAAGGCCTGCTTGAAATCGGCCAGCCGCTGGTCGGGGTCCTCCTTCTCCAGCGGCTGCTTTTCCGAAAGGGTCCGCAGATACTTGCCGTAGGGAATGCGGTATTTGGTGAACAGCAGCCAGTGCAGGGCCCAGGCGTTGCCGTACGCTTCGCTGGCCAGAACGTCGCCGGCGAAAACGCGGTCGTCGGCAACGATCTCCCTGAAGGTGAGGTTTTTCGCGGCGATCACCTGCCGCGCGTAGCGCGGGCTGATCTTCGACGGCCCGACGCTGATTCTCCCCTGCGTGGCTTCGAAGCCGGTGGCGATCCCCTCGTCGAACCAGTGCGGGATCGGCGCCAGCCGCTCGAAGACGCGGCGATTGTACACCTGCTGATGAATCGCCTCATGGAGCGGGACATCGAACGAGCGGCACTCGGCCATGCGGATCGCCAGAAAATTCGTAGTGCCCGAATAGAAACCGGCGATGCGATTGGCCGACAGGCCGTTTCCGCCGGTGATCGAGTTCGCGTACCTGTTGAAATCGTCCTGGGTCTCGAAAATCAGGACGACAAGCGGGTGCGCCGGTTTCTGCGTATTGATGCGGGCCTCTTTGACGAACGACACGAATGCCCCCTCGACCCCTTTCATGAAAGTCGCCGCCTTCGTCAGAAAGTTTTTGGCGCGGATCTCCGAGCTTTTCGGCAGGCGCGAGGCGAGGACCAGGCCGATCACGAACGGCTCCCTGGAATAGCCGCGGAACAGATCCTCCCCGAACTGTTTCTGCAACCGGGCGACCATGGCGCCGCAGTCGAGCGGCGCCGGGCCCTCTTTCACTTTGCGTTTTTCGACGGCCTCGTCCGGAACGAAACGGTATTGTCCGTCGGCGGTTTCGAGCACGGTGAATCCGCGGCCGGTCGCGACGAGCCGCGCCTCGACTTCGACCGTTTCCCCCGTCGCATCTTTGTAGACGAAGACGTCCCCGCGCAGCGGGCTGGCGAATCCGGGCGCCAGAAGCGCCGCCAGCGTGCCCAGAACTGCGACGACCGCGCGCATCGGCCCTCTCCGGGTCAGTGTTTCGAGACAATAGCAGCCTACCAGAGAAGCGCGGAGAATTCAAAGAACGGTGAGATGGATAAATCCGCTTACAGGCTCTCCGGACTCGCAACCTCGATTCGCTTCGTCTCGGCGCCGGTTTGCACGTCATACAGGCGGATGAACTCCTCGCTTCCGCCGGCCGCCAGCGAAGTGCCGTCCGGCGAGAATGCCAGGTCGTAGATGCGCGTCGCGGGAGAGATAATTTCGAATTTCTTCTGTTGGCGATCGAGGTCCCAGACGATGATCCTGCGGCTGAAGCCTCCCCAGGCCGCGGTCGAGCCGTCGGGCGAGACCGTCAGAGCATTGATTCCACACAGCCCGAATTCTCCCCGCCATAATTCATCTCCCGTGGCGATGTCCCAGATTCGTACCGTGTCGTCGAGACCGGCCGAGATGATCCGTTTGTTGTCGTAAGGAAACTCGGCAGTCAGCGTCGGTCCCGGATGTCCTGCCAGTTCCTGCAGTACGTCCCCAGTCACAACGTTCCACAGGACGATCCGTCCGTTTGTCTGGGAGCCGATGAGCCGTTGCCCATCGCGCGCAAAGCGCAGAGCGCGGAATGAGCCGGGCTCGCGCGCCGTCAGCTTGACGGAAGACCGGCGACGCGGATCGCACACATGGACTGTACCCGCTTCGGCGCTTCCGGCGATCAGCCGTCCGTCCGGGGCGATCGCCACCGCCGAAAAAAAAGGGTGTTTGGAATCGGTCAATTCAACAAGCGGGGTGGATGACTCCGTCGAGTCGATGTCGATCCACCACAAATGCCCGTGGTTCGACCCAATCAGGACGTGGCGGCCATCGGGAGCCAGCGCGGCGGTGGCCACCAGATCGTCGATGGCGTCGATCGGCACAGAGGCTCCCTCCGGTTCCAGGTCGTGGAGGGCGAGTTGCCCCTCAGAATTCACCTTCCCATGACACAGAGAAAGCAGCCGCTGCCCGTCTGCCGACCATTCGATGCGGTTGATCGTCACCCACGAAATACCGGATTCGGTGGGTCCGGTGCTGAAACAGGAGAGTGGCCAATTCTGGCACTCGGGGTCCTGGGCGTACCACAGGCCAGTGGTGACGAGGAGGGCAATGACGAGGGTTCCAGCCAGTGCGTCATGCGAGTGTTTCATGGGGGCTCCAGAGGCGGCTTTGAGGGCGATTCCAAGTACGGCGTCGGTCGCGAGGGCTCGAATAAGACAATTTGTCTTTCCGAAGGCATGTTAAGACAATATGTCTTTATCGTCAAGAGCGTCGGGCGTGAAATCAGTTGCATTTCGCGAAGCATGTTTCCCTTTCCGGGCTCTCGCCTCCCACAAGTCAGACTCGGGGGCGGCGGCGGGGGGGGGGGGGCGGGGGGGCGGTTTCCCGGATTACTTTCCGAAAGCGGCCTGTCGATCGAGTCCCCCCTTTTCCTTAAAACCCGTTCATGATCCCCAAGTGTGCTTCGTTTTTCGTCGATGAATATCTCGTACCGCGCCAGGCGGCCCGATCGGATTGCGCAATTGGGCAGCTTGCACAAACTCGCGAAATTGTCCTGCTGGTCTGATCGGCAGGCGCGCCTGTACACCGCAAACTCATCCGATTCATCCGGGCTTGACTGATGCTCATGGCGAATTTCTTCGAGAAAAAAGACCGCTGGGGCAACGGCCTGGCCCTGTGGGTCGTGGTCGGGATGGCATTCCTGATCCCGATTTCCCTCTGGAGCCTGCTTTCCCTTCGCATGGAAAATGAGGTCGAGCACTGGATCCCGAAAGACAACCCCGATTACATGGTCGTGGAATGGTATCGCCGTCACTTTCCCGCCGACGACGTCGTGCTGTTCACCTGGGAAGGAAGCAGTCTCGAGGATCCGCGGGTCGATCGCCTGGTGCGAAAAATCCGGGGGATGACGGACGCGACCGGCAAGCGCCGTGGTGGGTCGAAGCTCATCGAAAAGGTGCGGACGCCGCACGACCTCATCGCCCAGATGCGCAAGAACAAAGTTTCGCGCGACGAGGCGCTGCGGCATCTGGAGGGCGTGCTGGTCGGGTCCGGCCCCGTGCGGATCCGGTTGAGCGAATTCGGCCGCGCCCGTCGTGACAAAGTCATCAACCACCTGCGGCTCACTGCGCGCGATTCACTGGGAATCGAGATTGAGGTCGCCACGCCGGAATCGGAAAAGGGGCCGGATGCCATCGACGCGACGGCCGATTTCTCTGCCGAGACGGACGTGGCCGCGACCGCTGCCGCTTCATCCTCCCCCGCCGAGACCGCCGATTCAGCCGGTACCTCCGGTGAAGAGGTTGCCTGTCCGCCGGCTGATGACGCTTCTGCAATGCCACCCCACGATCTGCTGGTCACATGGCGGGGAATGCATTGGGATGCGGCGAAGAAATCGGCGTTCATGCAAACGGTCCGCGACCTGCGGCTGCCGGCGAATAAATCTCCCGAGCCGTCGCCGAAGGTCGTGGACGAATGCTTTCAGGTTCCCGGTTCTCCGATCGCTCTGGCGGTCTACCTGTCGGAAGCGGGCAACGCCGACCGTAACGGGGCCTTCCGCTGGTTGTTCGCCGCGGCGCAGGAAGCCGGCATTCCCCAGGACAAGATCCACATGGGAGGCAGCGCCGTCGCCGGCGCGTCGCTCAACCGCGAGGTGCTCAAGTCGGTCTGGGATACGAGCGTCCCGTCCTGGCAGATTCACCGCCGCTCGATCATCCTCCTCTCGGGGCTGGTGGGAGGCATCCTTTCCTTCTGGCTGCTGAGGAGCTTCAAGCTGGCGGGGCTCGTTCTGGCCGTGTCCTATTTCACGACGCTGCTTTCGACCGCGCTGGTGCCCGTCACCGGTGGATCCATGAACATGGTCCTTGTGGTCATGCCCACGCTGATCCTGGTGACCACCCTGTCGGTGGCGATTCACCTGGCGAACTACTGGCGGCACGCGGCGGCGGCGGATCTGAAGACGGCGGTCACCACGGCGATCAAGACGGCCTTTGTCCCCTGCCTGTGGGCGGGGATGACCTCGGCGATCGGCCAACTCTCGCTCCTGACGAGCTCGCTGGCCCCCATTCGCGATTTCGGCCTGTACTCGGCCGCCGGAACGCTCATCTCGCTGGGCGTGACGCTATACGGGCTGCCGGCGCTGCTGCAGATCTGGCCCGGCAAGCCTCCCCGGACGGACGATCTCGACAGCGCGTTCTGGCACACATTGGCGGCATGGGTCGCGGCGCGGCACAAGTTCGTGACGGCGGTCTGCCTCGCGGGCTCCGCGCTCCTCACGTGGGGCCTGGTCCATTTCAAGACGGAAGTCAAGGTGATCCGGTATTTTTCCGAGAGCACCCGGACCGTCAAGGACTACGAATTCATCGAAGACCGGCTGGCGGGAATCGTCCCCGTCGATGTGATCATCCGTTTCGACCGCGAGAGCCAGCAGCAGCTCAAGTTCCTCCAGCGCCGCGATCTCGTGCAGAAGATCCAGGCCGACATGGCAAAACTTCCCGATATCAGCGGCTCGCTGTCGCTGGTCGATTTTCTGCCAGCCGTCCCGCCTCCTTCAGAGCACGCCAGCGTGCGCGAGAAGGCCAGATACAGCGCCACTTCGCGAACGATCGAGGCCCGCGTCAAAGGGGAGAAGCGGCGGGGGGCGAGTTCGCTCCTGGCCGTCGCCGACGACGCCACGGAGTTCAACGCCGAGGGGGACGAACTTTGGCGGGTCACCGCCCAGGTCGCCATCATGTCCGATCGCAACTACCAGGACCTCCGCAGCCAGATTGACCGAATCTGCAGCGCCGTGCTGTGCGGAACGTCAGGCAACGCCGTCGATAAGGTGCCCCCGGTCGGCGCGAAGCGGTGCTACCATCCCGGCGCCAGCCACGTCGTTACCGGAGAAATCCCCCTCTTCCTGGCGACGCAGCAGGAGCTCCTCGAAAGCTTCATCTGGAGTTTCACGGGGGCTTTCGGCAGCATCGCGCTGGTGGTGATGTGCGTCCTCCGGCACCCCGTAGCGGGCTTCCTTGCCATGATCCCCAACGTCCTGCCGATCGGCGCGATATTCGGCGTCATCTCTTGGTACGGCCTGCCGGTGGACATCGGCTCGACCGTCACGGCGTCGATCGCCCTGGGAATCACGATCGACGGGACGCTGCACCTGATTACCTGGTTCCGCCTCGGCATTCAGCAGGGAAAAAGCCGTGCCGAAGCGGTCAGCCTGGCCCTGGGACACTGCGGTCCGGCGATGTGGCAGACGACGCTGGTCGTGAGTCTGGGACTGCTGATGCTGCTCCCCGCGGACCTGATTCTGATCAGCCGCTTCGGCTGGTTGATGTCGGCATTGCTGGGAGCCGCCTCGGTGAGCGATCTGGTTTTGACTCCCGCGCTTCTGGCTGGTCCCCTGGGCTACATCATCGAGCGGTGCACTCCGGTCGATCCCGCGGTCGCCAAAGAAAATGCCGCCAGCGAAGCAGCTCCTGAGCCGACCGTCTCCAGGGCGGCCGAGCCGCTTCCGGGAAAACCCCACATCGGCACCAAGACCGTACGCATCCGACGCGTCGACTGAGAGCGGCACGGGCCGGTGTTCATCCGCTTCGCCGCAGGCGGGCAACCGTGGAGGGTGGCCCGGCCGGTGCTTAGCACACGTCCGGGCCACTCTCCCCCTTCTCCCGCCGCCATTTCTCGTTCCCGCGTTCTGCGCGGGAATGCGCGTCCCGATGCTCTGCGTCGCCCAGATTGAGCCGCCTGTCGAGTCGTGTGGATCTCCCGACTAAATTCATTTCTTCGCATATCGCGGCGGGCCAAACAGCGCCTATAATCCAAGGGACGGCA
>JBLMWR010000658.1:0-3028 GCA_050257335.1 Deltaproteobacteria bacterium
AAACCGGCCTCGGTCAGCTTCCGCACAATTTCGACGGCGAACTCACGCTTTGGATCGGCAGCGGACATCCGGCGAAAGCCCAGTCACGTGGGATGATCTAATTCACGACGCGAAATGAGGAATGACGAAATCCGAATGACCAACTGAGAAAGTCTGAAACCCAAAGGCAGAATTGTGCCACCGAGGATACAGAAATAGAACCGCGGATGATGCGGAGACGCGCGGATAAATACAGACAAGGTGAACCGGCACATCCGCGCGTCTCCGCGTCATCCGCAGTTAAAATCCTCCCGGCGGCGGCGAAAGTCCAATTGCATGCGGCGATTCAAAGCAGCAACACGGAGTTGGAAACCTGCACCACGGAAGCGCTGCACCCCGCCTGCGGGAGGGCAGCCGGGGTGCGTGTTCCGGATCGAAGTGCCGGAAGTTTAGCGCTCGAAGGTCGCCAGGAAGGCGCTGCGCTTGTTGACGGTCGACCAGTTGCGGTCGAGCCCCTTGCCCTCGAAGGTCATGTTGAGCGTGTACGCCGCGTGGGCGTTGTCGACTTTGCTCAGCGGGGGATAGATCACCGATTCGTTCGAGCAGACGCAATCACCTTTCGCGAGAGCGCGGGTTTCGATCTTCGCCAGCTTACCGGCGGTAAACACCCCTTTGCCCGAAAGATGGTCGTTGGTCAGCGAAATCGGGGCCGATTCGATCTTCACCACATCAGTCGTCAGGTTCGGGGCGTTGTTCTTGACGAAGTCGACGAGGGCCTCTTTCTGATCCGCATTGGCTTTTTCGTCAACGACAATCACGGCCCTGATCTTATCGGGCTTCACATAAAAGGTGCCGCCGAAACCGAGCGTGTCGTTGGCCTTGATGATCAGGGCCACGCCCAGGCCGGCGAGGTCTTCGCCGCCCCAGCGCCCTTCATCGACGCGCCAGGCCATCACCGCCTCTTTGCCGGCAATACCGATCTCGCCGTTTGCAAAACAGGGACCCGTATAGACGTCGCATGTGCGGGCTTCGAGGTATTCCCCCGAGATCTCCGCGGCGAAAGCCGGGGTGACGCCCAGCAGCGCAATACAGCCGACCAGTAAACCGAAACGTTTCATGTTCGCTTCCCTCCCCATCAGGATTCGGACGATTGGCAACGCGTGGAATGATTTTCGCACGGGAAACGTAAGGCGTCAAGCGCGACCGGCAGCCCGCAGGGCGGGCTTCTTCAGCCCGCCCGTGACCACGCCACAAGACGAGGAATGCAGAAACATCCCGCAGCCAGCCTCGCGCGCGGCGCATGGCACACCCAGAGTTTGCCGCGAAGGCGTTGGGTCAGCATGGCGGGGTCAGAGCGGTCGGATACCGATCGGCTCGAACAGCAGAGTTCTTTCAGTCCGTCGTTGCGGATTGCCGGAGGTGGGAAGCGAGCGGCGGCCCCGTTACGCACGCGCCAACGGGGCCGCCGCTCGAAAGACTTGCGCTTCTTCCCTTATATTTGTCGCTCGGAACTCGACACGGCCGGCAGGACCGAACGTGGCTTTCCCGCTCTGACCCCGCCCCCCATCGCCGCTTAAGGAATATGGCTGATGGTAAAGGACGGGCGGGCTCTGGCAGCCCTCTCCCCAACGGCCAGACAGGCAGGTTGGAAAACCTGCCCCACGGGGTTCGCTCAGCCGTTCGACTCGTAGCAACTGCGGCCGGAGTGGCGGCAGACGCCGTCGCCGACGAGCTGGTCGTCGGGGCCGAAAATCCGCTGGGTCTTGTTGCACCAGAAGTTGCCGTCGCCGGCAACCCGTTCGGTTTCGCCCAGGCCGTAGTTCAGATACATCCCTTTGCAGCGCAAGCTGCGGCAGCGCTCCCCCTGAGCCTCCGCCGACTGCAGAATGTTCATCTCACTCATGTCAGCGCTCCTTCCAGTTGACCAGCGGCACGGAGAATGGCCCGCTTCACGGCGGTTCGGGCGACCTGGACCTTGTAATCATTTTCGGAAAGTGGCGTCGCCCGGGCGACCGCGGCATCGCCGGCGGCCTGGGCCGAACGTTCGTCAACGACCTTTCCCACCAGTTCCTCGGCCGCGTCGTGCGACACCCACGGCGTCGGGGCTACATGGCCGAGGACGACGCGCGCCTCGCGCACGATCCCGCCGGAAGACTCGAGACAGACGCCGGCCGAAGCCAGCGGCCAGTCGAGACCTTCCAGTTGCAGCACCTCGTAGCTGGCGCTCGCCACCTCGTCGTCTCCCACGTCGCGGAGCAGGATGTGAGTGAGCAACTGCCCCGGCTGGAGCACGGTCACTCCCTGATCCGCCGACTTCGGCGTGACGAAGAAGTATTCCAGCGGAATCGTTGAGATCTGTCCGGGCTCGGGACCGACGATTCGAGCTTCGGCCCCCCAGGCGATGAGCGCGGGGGCGAATCGCGAGGCAGAAACAAATTTCGCCGGGCCGCGGTTGCCGAACACGGCGTGATACTGGTTCCGCCCATCGGCGACGAGCGACTGGCCATCTTGCTGCGCCAAGAGACCATAACCGTTGCGGTAGTACCAGCAGTTGGGGTGCAGGCACAGATCGCCCCCCAGAGTTCCCGCCGACTGGATCTGAATGGCGTGCACCGCGTCGGCCACGTGCCGGAGCGACTCGTACGGCGCAAGGAGCGGATGGACGAGGACTTCGTCGAGCGTGGTCAGGGCTCCGATCATAATGCCCCCCGACGCGAGACTCACCCCCTGCATCGACCCGATGTTCTTGATATCGACGACCCGCTGCGGAGCGATGCAGCCGGCCCGCAGCAGGTTGAATAGATCGGTCCCTCCCGCCAGCACCGCCGTGTTGCCGTCGTGCGCCGACAGCAGCGCCACGGCCTCTTCTTCGGTGCGGGGGGTGGCATATTCGAAGGAATTCATGCGCGACCTCCTTTCAGGGCATCGAGAACGCGTTTGGGGGTGAGCGGCAGGACGGAGACCCGGACGCCCGTCGCGTTGGCGACGGCGTTCGAGATGGCGGCCCCCGGGGAAATGACCGGCGGCTCTCCCAGCCCCACCACGCCCC
>JBLMWR010000659.1:0-3471 GCA_050257335.1 Deltaproteobacteria bacterium
AGGTTGCAAACTGGCGCGACGTGAGAGAACCAGTTTAGCGCTGTGGGTTTAACGGATGCGCCCCTCATCGACGGGCTGGGAGCTGGCTGACGCGCAGGCTCTGGTCGGGTAGGATGGCGGCGATGGGCAACGCGCGATCGACGCGCCGATTCTCGATCCGGTTGCAACGCCACTCAGCTCCATTGACCTCCCGGCGGCGCTCGCCTGCTGGATCGCCGCCGACTTTGACCCACAACCTCACTGCCCGGATTCCGAGATATGAACACGTTCATGCAGAAACTGGCCCCCGTTGTGATTGTCTTCGTGAGCGCCACAGCCGGCGTGGATGCCGAACCGAAGAACTGTCCGGCTGCATCAGCATTGGCCGCGGGCGCAAACGAGAGCGAGCTGGAAGCAGGGCTTGTCGGCCATTGGAAGCTTAAGGGCGATTGCCGCGATTATTCCGGTCGAGGCAACCACGGCGTCAATCACGGTGTCGCATTGGAAAGCGGCGCCTTCGACGGCGTGGCAGCGTACATCGAAGTCCCCGCCCATCCCTCGCTCAATTTCGGCACGGGCGACTTCACGATCTGTGCCCGAATCCACACCGAGGGGGAGCTGAACGACATCCCCGGCGACGTGCTCGACAAATACGATCCGGACCTGCGGCGGGGAATCACGCTCTGGCTCAAATCGAGTGCGGGCGGTTACCAGTCGCAGGGCAGCGATCAGCACGTCTGTTTTGGAATCGACAACGCCAAGATCAGCGAGTGGACGGATTGCGGTCGCCCCAGCCTCACCAGCAATTACATCAGCAACTCGCTGACCGTCTTCCAGGGGAAGTTGTACGCGGCCACGATCGACGCGAAAGACGAGCGGGACTGGCGCCACGTCTTTCGTTATGAAGGACAAGATCGCTGGACCGACTGCGGACAGGTCGGGACGGGGCATTCGACGGGGGTCGGGCCGCTGATTGTCCATCAGGGCAATCTGTACGCGGTGACCACGACCTACGACTGGACCCGCGTGCAAACCGGTCCTTACGAGGCGGGGCGCGTCTATCGCTACGCCGGTGGGACGACGTGGATCGACTGCGGCCAGCCGGGCGACAACCGCACGTTGAATTGCGCCGCCAGCTACAAGGGGAAGCTGTACGTCGGCGGCGGTCCGCAGACGTGGGCGGTATTCGTCATGGAAGGCGAGAACCGTTGGCGGGAGTCGAAGATCTTTCCCAGGAGCGGCCCGCAAAAGTGCTTTCCGCACGCCATGTGCTGCTACAACGGCAAGCTCTACGTGGGCTGGCCCAGCGTTTACGCGTTCGACGGCCAGGAATGGACCTATGCGGGCGTTCCCTCCGAGCCGGAACGGACGCTTCAGACTCATTCGCTGGCGGTCTATCGCGGCCAGCTCTGCGCGGGGACTTGGCCGCTCGCCAGGGTTTCGCGATACCTCGGCGGCGAGAAGTGGCAGGAATTCGGCCGGGTGGGGGAGGACGGCACCGAGGTCAATTCTCTCGTGGTCTACAACGGCAAACTGTACGGCGGCTCGATTCCGCGCGCCGAGGTTTGCCGGTACGACGGCGATGAACGCTGGACGTCGCTGAAACGCTTCTACTCTCCCCCCGGATGGGTTCCCGTGCCCCCCGCCGACAACGGCGGCCGGCCGACTCGCGAGCAGGTCGCCGAATGGAGCCGCGTGACCAGCTTGACGATCCACGACGGCAGGCTCTTCGCCGGCATCGGAAGTTGCACCAGCTCGGTGCTCGACGCGCCGGCAGACGTACGGGGCCGGGTCTACAGCATGGAGGCCGGCAAGTGCGTGTCGTACGAAAACGACCTGGGTCCGGCGTGGAAACAGATCGCCGCGGTCCGTCAGGGGGGATTGCTCAAGCTGTTCGTCAACGGAAAACTCGCAGCGAAATCCGCCACCTTTGACCCGGCCGAATACGACGTTTCGAACGGCCGGCCGCTGCGGATCGGTTTCGGTCAGACGGATTACTTTTGCGGCAGGATCGCCGACGTGCGGCTCTACAACCGCGCATTGCCGGATGCCGCGATCGAGAAACTCTCCTCGGAGTGAGGGGCAGGTGGTGACCGTGGTGTGGATTCATTGAGGGCGCATCCGTTTAGGCCGTAGGTCAGGCTGTGCCTGACGCGGTAAAGAATAGAAACGTCATTGACAGGTGCCGGCCAATGCATTCGCGTCTGCCGCAAATCGGCGCTCCGAGACGCTCAGTCAGGCACAGCCTGACCTACGGACTACCCGCGAAGACGCGATCAGCCTTGCAGGTTCGGGCGGCAGCCATTCTGATAGGGGATCAGCGTCCGAAAAAACCAGGCGGGCAGAATTTGCATGGAACACGAGTCAACCCGGATCGATCCCATCGCCGCGCGGTCTGCGGAGAACGACCCTCCGGCAGAGAACGATCCTCCAGCGGAGGCCGCAGAAACCGCGGAGACTGCGCGACTGGGGCCGGTCGGTTCGCGCCCGGCGAGCGCCGTGGCGTCCAGCGCCCGGCGCAAGGCCTATCTGCACGTTGTCCTGCCCCTGTTCATCACGTCGATCATCGCGTATCTCGACCGCAACAACCTGAGTTACGCCGCGCTCACGATGAACGCCGACCTGGGATTGACCGACGAAATGTTCGGCTTCGGGGCCGGCATTTTCTTCGCGGGTTATGTGCTGTTCGAAATCCCGGGCGCGCTGATCGCCGAGCGATACAGTCCCAAGTACTGGCTGGCCCGCATCATGATTTCCTGGGGGGTCCTGACGGGCCTGATGCCGTTCATCACCACGGCCTGGGAATTCTACGTGCTGCGATTCCTGATCGGGGCCGCGGAAGCGAGCCTGTTTCCGGTCATTTTCGCTTCGATCATTCCGCGCTGGTTCCGCTCCGCCGACCGCGCCCGCGCCATCTCGATCATGCTGACGTCCCTTCAAGTGTCCGGCATCATCGGCGCTCCGCTGGCCGGCTGGCTGATCGGCGTGCCGCTCTTTCAATTGAAAGGCTGGCAGGTCCTGTTCTTCTGCGAAGCCCTGCCGGCGGTCGTCTTCGGTTTCATCCTCGTCCGCTGGATGTCGGACTGGCCGAAAGACGCCCGCTGGCTCACGCCGGACGAAAAGGAGTTTTTGACCCGGCAGCATTCGGAGGAGCTTGCCGCGAAGGGGGCCGAGAAGCACTACTCCGTGGGGGAGGCCCTGCGGGACAAAGAGGTGCTCAGGCTCTGCGGGACATACTTCCTGTGGATGACCGGCTACTGGGGGTTCAACTCGTGGATGCCCACGGTCCTGAAAGCGGCCTCCGGCTGGTCGAACCTGGCCGTGGGCTGGATGATCGTCGTGCCAATGAGCCTGTCGCTCGTGGTCATGCTCTGGGTCGGCCACCATTCTTCGAAGACGGGGGAGAAGCGCTGGCACGGGGCGGGCGGCATGTTTCTGGCCGCTGCCGGCATGCTGTCCGGTACGATGACCGATGATCCGACACTGGCATTC
>JBLMWR010000660.1:0-3854 GCA_050257335.1 Deltaproteobacteria bacterium
CCCACCCCCATCCTAACCTTCCCCCATCAAGGGGGAAGGAATTCACTTTTGTCGCTGCCGCGACCGAGGCGCTGATTTTCAGAATTCCGATGCGGTCGCCGGTTCCGGCGGGAACTTTTCAACGGATCGAGGAGCACTCGCGGAAGCGAGCGTTCATGTATAAGCGAGGCGGCGAAATGTATAGTATTCCTGCGCGCGCAGGGCCGTGCCCGCCTTGGTGTTGCGGAAAATCATCGGGGTTTTCGCGCGTTTTTCGCGGACTGGCTGCGCGCGTCGGGGAAGCGCCGTCGCCAATCCGCAACTTGCCGGAAACACCGGGGTTACGGCGCGCGACGTCTCTTCGGCCCCGCCCGAATGCATTTTTGGCCGTTATACAGACATAGATATACATTTGGCCCGGACGCTGCGGTGGCCAGCAGATGCTCGCTCGTCCCACCCTGCGGAAGCTGCTCGAGAAGCCGGAGTCAAACGCGGATGCGGCAGGATGCCGCATCTACGATTATAGCCACTCGCGGATGGGGTGGCCTTCGATGAGGCGGACGGGGCGGCCGTCGGGGGCGGTGACGGTGAGGTCCACCGGCAGGCCGAGCTTCGAGTAGATCGTCGCCGCCACGTCGTCGGTGGTGTGCTCGTTCCGCGTGGGGCGCTCTCCCTGGTCGTCGGTGGCCCCCAGTACGGCGCCGCCCGGGATCCCTGCCCCGGCCATGACGACGAAGCCCGCGCTGGCCCAGTGATCGCGGCCGCTGGCCGAGTTGATCTTCGGCGTCCGCCCGAAATCGGTCATCCACACCACGAGCGTCGTGTCGAGCAGCCCCTTTTCTTCCAGGTCGATCAGAAGCTGCGGCAGGCCGGTGTCGACCGGCGGGACGCGGGTCTTCTTCAGAGAATCGAAATTGTTGGCGTGCGTGTCCCAGCCGGGATCGGTCACCGTCACGAACCGCACCCCCGATTCGATCAGCCGCCGCGCGAGCAGCAGGCTCTGGCCGAAGCGCGTGCGGCCGTAGCGATCGCGCAAAGCGGCATCTTCCGCCTCGATCTGGAAGGCCCGCTTCGTCTCGGGGGCGGTCAGCATGTTGAACGCCGCTTTGTAATTCTCGTCGAGCGCGTCGAAGTCGGTGGGCTGCAGATCGGCCTGGCGCTGCAGCGAATCGACCGCCGCCAGAACGCTCGAGCGCCGCGTGATCCGCGAGGCTTCGACCCCTTTGGGAGGCGTGATATCGCGGACGGCGAAGTCCTTGATATTGGGATCGGAATTGATCTCGAACGGGCTGTGCTCGAGCCCGAGAATCCCCGGCATGCCCCCCCCGAAACGATGATCGAGGCTGTTTCCCAACTGCACGAACGGCGGCAGGGCCGACTTGAAGCCGTGCTGCTGGCTGATCACCGAACCGTAGCAGGGGTAGGTGAGGGCGGGGTTGAATTTTCTCCCCGACATGCACCAGGCGTCGGCCGTCCCGTGGCTGCCGTTCATCGGGTTCCAGCCGCGCAAGAGCGCGAACCGCCCCAGCTCCTGCGCCAGCCGCGGACAGATCTCGCTGAACTTCACCCCGGGAATGGCCGTGTCGATGACGCCGAACGGGCCCTTGACGGCCGGCGGCGCGGTGGGCTTGGGGTCGAGCGTGTCGTGGTGGCTCGTTCCGCCGTGCGTCCAGATGTAGATGCAGTTGACGCCGGTGGAGGGTGTTTTACCCTCTTTGGCCGCAGCTTTCTGCTGCAGCCAGAAGGGGAGCGACACGAGCCCCCCGGCGGCGCCGATTTTCAGGAAAGAGCGGCGGTTGAGGCCGTCACAATTTCGGTCGAGGCCGTGGAAGAGGTTGAGCATCGTCCCCTCCTTATCAAGTCGGTGAAACGCCTGCCTGGCGCCCCAAGGTAGAAGCGGCATCCTGCCGCTTTCGCGAATCCGCCTTTGAGCCAGCTTGCCGGATCAAAGCCCCATCGTTGGGGAACGAACGTCTCGTCCATTACGCAACTTCCGATTTGGCAGCGTATCGGCATGAGCGAGTCCAACGCCGATGCGGCAGGATGCCGCATCTACTCACAGCCACTCGCGAATCGGTTCGCCTTCAATCAATCGGATCGGACGGCCGTCGATGATCTGGACGGTCAGATCGAGCGGCAATCCGAGTTTCGTGTAAATTGTCGCCGCCACGTGCTCGGTGTGGTATTCGTTGCTCGCCGGGACGGCCCCTTCCTCGTCGGTGGAACCGATCACGAGGCCACCCTGGACGCCGGCCCCGGCCATCACCACGAAACCGGCGGTCGCCCAGTGGTCGCGGCCGCTGGCGGAGTTGATTTTCGGGGTGCGGCCGAAATCGGTCATCCACACCACCAGCGTCGAGTCGAGCAGCCCCTGCTGTTCCAGGTCGATGAGCAGCTCGGGCAGCGCCTGGTCGATCGGCGGCATGCGGCTGTTCTTCAGGGCGTTGAAGCAGTCCTGATGGTTGTCCCACGCCGGATCGCTGACGGTCACGAACCGCACTCCGGATTCGATCAGCCGCCGCGCCAGGAGCATCCGCTGGCCCAGCGGCGTCCGCCCGTAACGGTCGCGCAGCTTCGGATCTTCGCTGCCGATGTCGAACGCCCGCTTCGTCTCGGTGGCGGTGATCATGTTGAGCGCCGCCTTGTAATGTTCGTCGAGTGCGTCGTACGCCTTCGGCTGCAGGTCGGCCGCTTTCTGCAGGTTGTCGATCGCCGTCAGCATGTTCTTGCGGCGATCGACGCGAGACAATTCCATATTGAGGGGCGGGGTGATGTCGCGGACATTGAACTTATCGACGTTCGCCTCAGCATGTATCTCGAAGGGGCTGTGCTCCAGACCCAGCACGCCTGCCGTCCCGCCGTTGAAGGTGCGATCGACGTAGTTCCCCAGTTGCACGAAGGGAGGGAGCGCCGATTTGAATCCCAACTGATGGCTGACCACCGACCCGATGCAGGGATAGGTCAGGGCCTGGTTGGGGAACCGCCCCGACATGCAGTACTGATCGGCGAATCCGTGACTGCCATTCTTGGGGTTCCAGCTTCGCAGCAGCGAGAAGCGCTTGGCTTCCTGAGCGAGGCGCGGGCAGACCTCGGTAAACTTCACGCCGGGGATCGCCGTGTCGATCACCCCGAATGGCCCCCTGACGCTGGCGGCCGCTTCGGGCTTGGGATCGAGCGTGTCGTGATGGCTGGTCCCTCCCAGGGTCCAGATGAAGATGCAGTTGGTCTGTTTAGCTGACTGGCCCTCTTTGGCCAGACCCCGTTCATGTTTGAGCAGAAGCGGGAGGGTGAGCCCCAGTCCGCCGAGGCTTCCGATCTTCAGAAAAGACCGGCGGTCAACCCCTTCACAGTTGCGGGCCACACCGCGGATGAGGTCAAGCATCTCTGGTCACTCCGTCAAAGGCTGCGATAGCTGGCGATCGTCGAGGAGGGCGCTTTTTCGGGGCAGGAAACCCGGGTGGGTCGTCTTGGGTGGGAACTGGTCCTGCAGGTGGGAGCCTTCGAACGAATCACATCAACGGGCAATTATAGAACGATTGCTCCCGCTGCGCCAAGGGTTTCGGACTTGGTTTTTTTCCAACAGCCCGTAAACTTTTATTTATGGATAGCATCGGCCGTGGCGATCCGTCATAATAAGCTTTGTTGATGTCTCGCCTTTGCAAGAGCGATCGGCCGGACGGGTTGCGGTGTTCATGACGAAGACCGAAACTTTTCCGGCGACGGCTCTCCCGCCTTTTCAACCTGCCCGATTTTCGGAGGACTCGTGGTGAATTCCTCCCGTCAGACCACTTTCCATGCGCTGGGCCGTTGTGCAAGCGCTTTGAGGCAATGCAGGTTCCGCCTGCCAGGCGGGACCTCGAGCGCAGGAATGCGTC
>JBLMWR010000661.1:0-2925 GCA_050257335.1 Deltaproteobacteria bacterium
CCCCCCCAGCCCCCCCTTTGCCAGGGGGGGGAACGCGCCGGCCACGCAGTTCTTTAGGCACAGCCGTCATTTCCCGATGCAGAAACGGCTGAAGATGCGGTCGAGGATGTCGTCGGTGTAGACGGCGCCGGCGATCCTTCCCAGGTCACCGAGCGCTTCGCGGAGTTCGATTGCCAGCAGCTCCTGGTCGGCTTCGCTGCGGGCGATGGCCAGCGCCCGGTCGAGGGCGGCGTGGGCTTTGAGGAGACTGTCGCGGCTGCGGGCGGCGGTCGTCCCCACGAGCTGCCGCGCGCCGGACGACGGAGTCGACAGCCGGGCTGCGATTGTGGCGGTCAATTCGCGCAGTCCCGCGCCGATCGGGGCGCTGACAGCGAGGAGGAACGAATCGCCGCCGGCGGAGCCGGCCAGATCGCATTTCGTAAGCACCGGCAGGACGCGGTCGGGGGACGCCGGCAGGCTGAGCGGAAAGGCCCCGTCACCGGGCTGACCGGCGGGCCGGCACCAGATGACAAGGTCGGCCGCCGCGACCTGTTCCTGCCGCCGCCTCTGTGCTTCCGCGCCAATGCCCCCCGAGGCCGCCTCCTCGCCGGCCGTGTCAATCAGTTCCACTACCACTCCCTCGATCGACACTTCGGCCGTCAGGTAGTCGCGCGTCGTGCCGGCGGTTTCCGAAACGAGCGCCGACCGGGATCCGGCGAGGGCGTTGAAGAGCGTGCTTTTTCCAGCATTTGGAGGTCCGGCCAGCACGACGCGCGCCCGAGCAGCGGACCGCGCGCGCCCGGCGGCACGCTCAAGCAGGTCGCTCACTTTGTCGCGCGCCAGACCCAGGTGGCCTGCCAGCATCGCGTGCGGGACAAATTCGATCGCCTCATCCGCGAAATCGAGGCCGGCTTCGAGGTCGGCAAGCAGGTCGAGCAGGTCGCCGCGCAGCCGTACGATCTGTGACGACAACCCCCCGGCCAACTGCTCGAGCGCGGTTTGCAGCTCGCGTTCGTCTGCGGCGTCGATCACCCCCAGGACCGCCTCGGCCTGCGGGAGGTCGATCCGTCCTGCCAGAAAAGCCCGCAGCGTGAACTCGCCTGGCTGGCCCGGGCGCACGCCACGCGTGAAAAGCTCGCCAAGGACCGCTTCCAGCAGCGGCGGAGAGGAGATCGTGTGCAGTTCGGCAAGGGGCTGTCCGGTGTAGCTGCGACGGCTGGGCCAGAGATACAGATCGACCGGAAGCGGATGCGTCAGGCTGCCGATATGCAATGTGCCTGAATAGCACCAGGTGACGGGGCGGGCGAATCTCTCCGATGAGTCGTCCGCGGGGGTAAAGAGATCTTCGAGAACGCGTTGTGTCGCGTGGCCGCTGACACGAACGATGCCGCGGGCTGCATGACCCGCGGGCGAGGCGAGGGCGGCGATGGTGTCGGAGGGGTGGAGGGAGAGTGGCATTGTTCAGAGGCGCTGAGCCTGCGTGCCCAGCGGACTTGAGTAGCATGGGCCTGGAAGCCCATGCTACGTGTCACGGGACACGTCCTTCGGGAAACCTCAGGATTTTTTTGCAACGCCGGCAGCCCACGTGCCGCCCGGCAGGCGAGGCCTACTTCCGGCGGTCGCTGGAGGAGCGGCGGGCCGAGGTCTCTTTTTCGGCGGCTTTGAGGAGCATCGCCCAGAGCCCGCCGCCACCCCCGCTCTCGCCGTCGTCAGAAGGCGGGGCCTTGCGGCGGCCCTGCGAAGGGTCCGCGGGAGGAGGCCCCGTCGGCGCCCCGGGTTTGACTTTCGGCAGCAGCTTGCGCTCACCCATCCCCCACAGGCTCGAGGCGATGAAGTACACGCACAGCCCGGCTGGAACTTTGTAGAACATGACTCCCATGAAGACCATCATGAAGTTCATCATCTTCTGCTGCATGGCCTGTTCTTCGTTGGCCGGCGGCGGCATGAACATCTTCTGCTGCACCACGAACAGGACGATGGTGATCAAAGGCAGCAGGTTGAATTCCTGCCCCAGAAACGGGATCGCGAACGGCATCCGGAACAGAGCATCGGGGGCGGCCAGGTTGCCGATCCACAGAAAGCTCGCCATCCGCAGATCGACGGCATGATTGAGGGCCTGGTACAGGCCCATGAAGATCGGCAACTGGAGAAAGACGGGAAGACAGCCGGCCGCCGGGTTGTACTTGTGTTTGCGGAACAACTCCATCTGCGCCCGGGCCAGCTTTTCTTTATCGTTGCCGTACTTCTCCTTCAGCGCCGCAATTTCCGGTTGCAGGGCCTGCATCTTGGCCGCCCCGCGCGCCTGCCGGATGGACAACGGAAACAGCGCCGTGCGGACGACGATCGTCAGGCAGATGATGGCGATGCCCCAGCTTCCGAACACGCTGTAAAAGATTTTCAGCATCCCCAGCATGGGCCGGCTGATCCAGTGGAACATGCCGAAGTCGATCACCTTCTTCGCGTCTTCAGGGAGCACGTCGTCGCGCTTCGGGCCGGCGAAAAGCCGGTATTCGTGGGTGACCGCATCTTTCCCCTCCGCGGCACCGGCGCCCTCCAATTGCAGGTCGACCGACGTGAGCTGCACGCTGATCTCGCTTTTCTCCTTGAGATTCAGGCCGATCAACTGTTGCCTGATGCTCTTCGTGTATGGCGCCTGCAACTGATCGGGGACGGGGCAGACGAGCGCGGCAAAGAACTGGATGTCAGTGCCGATGTACTTGACGGGCTGCTTCCATTCTTCCCCTTTTCCGTCGGCGACCGTCTTGCCCGCCATCAATTCGTGCGCGACCTTACCAGGCCCCGTTTCAAAGCCCACGACGACGTCGCGAAATTTCTGGGTGTTCTCGACGTTTTCGAGGGGGAGACCCGTGGGGCCCTGCAGGATGTAGTTGACGGTTCGCGCCTGCTTCCCGAGATTGCGAAACGTCAGATCGACTTTCATCGAGT
>JBLMWR010000662.1:0-4646 GCA_050257335.1 Deltaproteobacteria bacterium
CAAGAAGCTCGCGGCAGCGCGGCAGGAGTTTCCGGTCCTTGACGAGATCGCCCGACTGCGGGCTGCCGAACCGCAATTTCCGACGACGCTGGTGATGCAGGAACGGAAGGACCCGCGCGAGACGCACATCCACATCCGAGGGGACTTCCTGCGGCACGGCGCGCGCGTCGAGCCGGGAATTCCCGCCGTGCTGCCGCAGTTGCCCGCCGACGTCAAATCCCCGACGCGTCTCGATTTCGCGCGCTGGCTGGTTGATCCGCGCAATCCTCTGACGCCGCGGGTGACGATGAACCGCGTCTGGCAGAAGTATTTCGGCCGGGGGATCGTCGAAACCGAAAATGATTTCGGAACGCAGGGAAGCCCGCCGACGCATCCCGAACTGCTCGACTGGCTCGCCGCGGAATTTATGTCGCCGGCAACAATTCCCCCCCTTCGGAAGGGGGGGGAAGGGGAGAGCGGTCGAGCGGCGATCGGTTCCGAAACGTCAACCGATGCGACCCCCCCCACTCCCCCCTTACGAGGGGGAGGAGAGAGCGCACCGCAACGGGGAGAGGGCGCCTGGAGCTTGAAGCGGATGCACCGGGTGATCGTGACCTCGGCAACGTATCGCCAGGCGTCGCAGCAGCGCAGCGACCTGGCCGAGGTTGATCCCTCGAACCGGCTGTACGCGCGGCAACTGCGGCTGCGGCTCGATGCCGAGATCATCCGCGATGTGGCCCTGGCGGCGGGCGGGCTCCTCAATCCGGCGCTGGGAGGTCCGGGCGTTCATCCGCCGCAGCCCGATGGAGTCTTCGACTTCACCCAGGATAAAAAGCCGTGGAACACCGCCACGGGGGCCGAAAGGTACCGCCGCGGGATGTACACGTATCTGTGGCGCTCGAGTCCCTACCCGGCGATGACGGTCTTCGATTTTCCCGATGCGAACGTCACCTGCACGCGGCGAAACCGCTCGAATACTCCATTGCAATCGCTGACGCTGGCTAACGACCAGCAGTTTGTCGAGATCGCCCAGGGGCTGGCAGTCCGGGTGCTCAAGACAAAACTGGCCGACGATGCGGCACGCTTGCGGCACGCATTCCGCGTCTGCCTGGCGCGCGAGCCGAAACCCGCCGAGGCGCAGAGACTGGCAAAGCTTCTGGCGCAGCAGCGGAGCGAGTTCGCGGCGAATCTGAAGGACGCCGAACGGCTCACTCCGCCCCTGGTGCCGGTGCAGGCGAATGTCCAGGAATTCGCGGCCTGGACAGCCATAGGGCGGGTGTTGTTGAACCTCGATGAATTCATCACCCGGGAATGAAGGTCGTTTCGAATCCGGGATTCTGGCGTTGAGATTTGACTGGAGAAAATGACGAGGCATAGCTTTATGAGCGATCGAGAATCAAATCTGCTGCGCACGATCACCCGCCGGCATTTCTTTCGGGATTGCCGCGTGGGGCTGGGGTCGCTGGCGCTGGCTTCGCTTCTGGGGGACCGGCGGCTGGGGGCCGCGCCGCAGCCGGGGAGGACGGCCGGGCCCCTCTCGCCCCGCGTCGGGCACTTTCCGGCGAGGGCCAAAAGCGTCATTTTCATGTTCATGGCCGGCGGGCCGAGCCAGCTCGAGCTGTTCGACTACAAGCCCAGACTGCAGGAAATGAACGGGCAGGTGATTCCGGAATCGTATGTGAAAAACAAACGCTTCGCGTTCATCAAGAAGGACGCGAAGCTCCTGGGGACGCAGCGGAAGTTCATCAAGTGCGGCCAGTCGGGGGCCGAGATCGGCGAGCTGCTCCCGCACCTGCAATCCGTCGCCGACGATATCTGCCTCGTCAAAAGCATGACGACCGACGTCTTCAACCACGGGCCGGCGAAGCTCTTCGTCAACACCGGGTCGCCGCAGTTCATGGGGCGGCCCAGCATGGGAGCGTGGGTGACGTACGGCATCGGGAGCGAATCGCAGGACCTGCCGGGATTCGTCGTGCTGCAGTCGGGTCCGCGCGGTCCGCGCGGCGGGGCACCCCTCTGGGCCAGCGGATTTTTGCCCACGACGTATCAGGGGGTGCCGTTCCGGTCCGGCCCGGAGCCGATTCTCGATCTGGCGAGCCCTCCCGGGATCGACGGCAACCGCCAGAAGCAATTCGTCGACGCCGTGAACGACTTGAACAGACTGCGCTTCGACGACACGCAGGATCCCGAGATTTCGACGCGGATCGCCGCTTACGAAATGGCGTATCGCATGCAGACCAGCGCCCCCGAGCTGATGAGTCTGGCCGGGGAAACGACCGAGTCGATCAAAGCCTACGGAGCCGAGCCGGGCAAACCCTCGTTCGCCAACAACTGCCTCCTTGCCCGCCGGCTCGTCGAGCGCGGCGTGCGGTTCGTGCAGCTCTATCACACCGACTGGGACCATCACGGCAACGCCGGCACGGAACTGGGCAAATCGCTCGACGAGCGTTGTCGCGAAGTCGATCAGCCGGCGGCGGCCCTCGTCAGGGACCTCAAAGCCCGGGGCCTGCTCGACAGCACGCTCGTCGTCTGGGGAGGCGAATTCGGGCGGACGCCTCAGGGGGAGCCGCGCGACATGCTCGGACGCGATCACCACATTGAAGGTTATACGATGTGGCTCGCCGGGGGGGGAATCAAGGCGGGCCAGACGATCGGCAAGACCGACGAACTGGGGTACTACGCGATCGAAGACAAAGTGCACGTCCACGATCTGCAGGCGACGATCCTGCACCTGCTGGGGATCGACCACCTCAAACT
This sequence comes from Deltaproteobacteria bacterium, assembly GCA_050257335.1. GTDB lineage: Bacteria > Planctomycetota > Planctomycetia > Planctomycetales > Planctomycetaceae > JACQFH01. Next base: position 2,737 of record JBLMWR010000662.1, read on the forward strand.
GACGTTCCGCTTCCAGGGGCGCGACTACCGGCTCACCGACGTGGCAGGGAGCGTGGTGCAGAAGATGCTGGCGTGAAAAAAGATTTCGGAATCGGGATTTCGGATTTGAAAACTCAGTCGGTGCCTCACAGAGTTTAGCGGCGACGCACAAGCGAGCACACCTGGACTGCCGTGCGACCCACCCGGCCTCCCCTTACGAACGGGGGAAAATGTGTTTGCCATGTCAATTATCAATGCTTCGAAGACTCCTACTGATCACCTGGATTAGCGCGGCCAGCGGCGCGGCCGCATCCGCTGAAGAACCGGTCTTTCCGCAGTTTGCACGGGACGTGCAGCCGCTGCTGAAGAGGCACTGTCTGAAATGCCACGGTCCGGCGAAGCGCGAGGGGGGGCTGAACCTGAGCACACCGGCGGGGATCGTCCGCGGCGGCAAGAACGGCGCGGCGCTGGCGCCGCATGACGTTAAGGCAAGCCTGCTGTGGAAGCGGATCTCCGAAGACGAGATGCCGCCGGATGAGCCGCTCGCGGAGAACGAGAAAGAGATCCTGAAGCGGTGGATCGCGGCGGGAGCGCCGGGGTTGCCGGCGCGCGAAACCGCAGGCGGCGCGGCTGACGGGAAGGACCATTGGGCGTTTCGGCCACTCAGGGAGGTGCCTGTTCCGAGGGTGCGTGACGCAGCGCGCGTTCAAAACGAGGTTGACCGCTTTATCCAGGCGGCGCTCGAAGACGAACAGCTCACGGTCGGGCCAGAGGCCGATCGCAGGACCCTCATCCGCCGCGTCAGCTTCGATCTCACGGGGCTGCCGCCGACTCCGGAGGAAATTGCCGCCTTTCTCAACGACGCTGGCGCCGACGCGTACGCCAACATGGTCGAGCGGTATCTCGCGTCGCCGCATTACGGCGAGCGGTGGGGTAAATATTGGCTCGACGCAGCCGGGTATGCCGACTCGAACGGGTATTTCAACGCCGACAGCGACCGACCGCTGGCGTGGCGGTACCGCGACTGGGTCGTGCGGGCCCTCAACCGCGATGAGCCGTTCGACCGCTTCGTCCGCGAGCAGCTTGCGGGAGATGAGCTGGCGGGGCCCCTTTCGGGCAATGATGTCGCGCCGGAGATCATCGAGCTGCTGGAGGCCACGCACTACCTGCGAAACGGCCAGGACGGCAGCGGTGAAAGCGACGGGAATCCTGATGAAGTGCGGGCCGACCGGTATTACGCCATCGAAGCGGCCATTCAGAACGTGACGAATTCGCTGTTCGGCCTGACGGTTCAGTGCGCGAAATGCCACGACCACAAATTCGAGCCGCTCACGCAGCGCGACTATTATCAACTGCAGGCCGTGTTTTCCCCGGCGTTCAACCTGCAGCAATGGGTCAAGCCCAACGACCGGTTCGTGTACGCGAGCCTGCCGGGCGAGTTCGCGAGATGGGAAGCTCAAGTGAAGTCGCTGGATGCGGAACTGGCCGGGCTGCGAAAGGATCTGGCGGAATGGTCGGCCATGAATCGGCCGCGGGGGGAAGTGCTTTTCGTCGACAGTTTCGACGGACCGAACGGCCCCCTGGCCGACCGCTGGAGCAACACGGCCCCGGGCGACAACCTTCCGGGTGGTGCGGTTCCGGTCAGCATCGATTCGGAGGAGGCCCCCGGGCTTGTCGTTCACGAGGGGCGTCTGAGGATCGTCGAAGGGAAGACGCAGGGTGACAGTTGGGTTTCGACTCGCCAGAGATTCGATTGGACTCCGGACGACGTGGGCGCGGCGATTCAGGTCACCTTCGACCTCATTGACGACCGGCTGGACGAGTCGGGCGCGCATGCCGAGCGGATCGGGTACTTCATCGCTCTGCACGACTTCAACGACGATTCTCCGGTCGCCGGCGGAAACATCCTCATTGACGGCCATCCCGGCGGT
>JBLMWR010000663.1:0-4485 GCA_050257335.1 Deltaproteobacteria bacterium
ATGACCCCCAGCAGGGCCAGGTAGTAGCGGGTGAAGCTGTTTACCCGCTCGGCCCCTCCCGCCGCGCGGATTGCAGCCCGGGCGCGGGCCATGTACTCGGCATTTGGCGCGTGTCCCGTGAGCTTGAGGGCCCAGTACGCCTTGACCGACGCGCTGACCTCCAGCGGTCCTCCCGGATAGATCGCCCAGCCCCCGCCAGGAAGCTGCTTTTTAAGGATGTAATTGGCGGCTCGCTTCGCCGTCGGCGAACCGGCCTGCCCCAGATAGGCCAGCAATAGGATGTATTCCGATTCGAGGATCGTGTCCCCTTCCAGCTCTCCCACCCAGTACCCTTCCGGGGACTGCCGGGCGAGGAGGTAGTCCCGGGTGCGCTCGATGGCGGCCCGCAACCGGGGGGTTGAACGGGGAACCGGTTCGTCCGTCGGGGACGCGGGTCGCCCGGCCAGGGCGCCGGCGGGGTCTGGATGCGGTCCATCGAAGCGAAACCGGTGCTGACCCAGCCAACCCGCACTCATGCCAGATTCCCCATCCTGTTGGAGCGAATCGATCATCCGTGGCCCGGTGGGATGGTACGCAGATGGTGAAATTGCTGCAACGCCAATGTCGTCTTGAGGAAAACGCACGTGTTGGATACGATCCCCCCCTTTTCGGGAGGGAAGGGCCAGGCAATGCAGCAGGCACGCTCCGCGTGCCGCAGCCTTTCCTGGGTGAGTAACAGGAAATCGTGTGGCCCACAGACGCGGTAGCGTAAAGCGCGGCGGACAGCACGCGGAGCGTGCCTGCTGCTGTGAGGCGGAGTCCCCTGCGGGAGCAGCTTGTGGAGTACCAGTTCCGACCGATCGGAAAAAAATGTGCTGCGACCGGAAAGGACCTCGTTCCCGGCGAGCGGTGCTTTTCGGCGATCGTGGAGAAGGAAGGCGATCTGCAGCGGCTGGATTTCTCGGAGGAAGGCTGGAAGGGACCGCCGGAAGGAGCGCTCGGCGTCTGGAAGTGCGTCGTCCCCAAAGCAGCGGAAGTCCATCACGAACCGCTCGACACCACCGCCCTCATGACCTGTTTCGAACAACTGATCGAAGAGGCCAGCCCCGCCCGCGAGGGACTGCGCTACATCCTGGCGCTGCTGCTGGTCAAGAAACGGCGGCTGCGGCTGGAAGGCTCGCGAACGGACGGCGAAGACGAGTATCTGCAACTGGCCGGCGCTCAGGGGGAAGGCGCCTACGAAGTTCGCGACCTCAACCCCAGCGACGAAGAAGTGCAGCAGTGGCAGCGGGAACTGAACGTGTATCTGGCGTCGGAATGGAGTTAAGCCTGATTGGTGGCTCGCGGCGAAACCGCAAGCGTCACATGACGGCGTAAACTGCTTCGCAATCCTCTATTTTTTATCCTTCCTCAATCCGACACATGCTCCAGCGCCGCTCATTCCTGCTCGCCGTTTCAGCTTTCGGGCTGAGCGGCGCGCTCCCCGGGTGTGCATGGACGCGAAACCTGTGCGGGCTGCAGCCGCCACCCGCTCCTTGCGTGCTTTCGGCCGACGCCTCGAAAGAGGACGTGGTGGCCCATCTCAACGATAACACCCGCAAAATCCGGTCGTGGAGGACCGACCGGGCCAAGATCCGGACCCGCGGCGTTCCAGTGCCCCTCGACGCCACCATCGCCGTCGAATCACCGCGGAACTTCCGCCTGATTGTCAGCGCTCCCATGGGACCCCATGAGGCTGATCTGGGATCCAACCAGGAACACTTCTGGTTCTGGAATAAGCAGAACCAGGAGAAGCACGTTTTCCAGGCGCGGCATGATGAACCTGCCAAACTCAAACGCTTCCCGATTCCCTTTCAGCCCGACTGGATCATCGAAGCCCTGGGAGTCATCGACATCGATCCGGAAGAGGTGACAATGGAGCCGGGGCCGCCCAAAACCATCTATCTCATGGCCGAGCGGGTCTCGCCGCAGGGGTTCAAGATTCGGAAAATCACCGTGGTCGATACGTGCCGGGGCGTCGTCACGCAGCATCTTTTGCGCGATCTGCACGGGCAGACCATCGCCCGCGCCATTCTGAGCGGATACGTTCGCGACGAGCGATCGCAGGCGGACCTCCCGACAAAAATTGATCTCGACTGGCCGCAGGCGCAACTCGAGATGCACATGACCATGTCGGACATCGAGGTGAATCCGACTCGCTTCCCGCCCGGGCTGTGGGCCGTCCCGCACATCACCGGGTATTCGGTCTACGATCTGACCCACTAGCTGTGTAGGATGGGCTTCCAAGCCCGTCCGTCACCCGATCATCACGTACGGGCTTGGAAGCCCATGCTACGGCCTCGCCGCCGCGGCTTCCAGCTCGACGATCTCCGCCTGCGACATCTTCCGCATGTCTTCGTTGATGCGCATCGAGCAGAATTTCGGTCCGCACATCGAGCAGAACTTGGCGCTCTTGAAAGTCTCCTGCGGCAGCGTCTCGTCGTGCATGCTGCGGGCCCGTTCGGGGTCGAGCGACAGCCGGAACTGCTCGTTCCAGTCGAACTCGTAGCGGGCTTTCGAGAGCGCGTCGTCCCGGTCGCGGACCCCTTTGCGGTGCCGCGCGACGTCGGCCGCGTGGGCGGCGATCTTGTAGGCGATCACTCCCTGCCGCACGTCCTCGGCGTCGGGCAGCCCCAAGTGCTCTTTCGGGGTCACGTAGCACAGCATCGCCGCGCCGTGCTGACCGGCGATTGCCGCGCCGATGGCGCTGGTGATGTGGTCGTACCCGGGGGCGATGTCGGTCACTAGGGGACCCAGCACATAAAACGGGGCGCCGTCGCAGACCTGGATCTGCCGCTCGATGTTCATCGGGATCTGGTCCATCGGCACGTGGCCGGGGCCTTCGATCATTACCTGGTTGTTCTTCGCCCAGGCCCGGCGGGTCAGCTCACCCAGCGTATCCAGCTCGGCGAACTGGGCCTCGTCGCTGGCATCGGCCAGGCACCCGGGCCGCAGGCCGTCCCCCAGGCTCCAGGTGACGTCATACTGATACATGATGTCGCACAGGTCTTCGAAGTGCATGTAGAGCGGGTTCTGCTGGCGATGGGCCATCATCCACTGGGCCATGAGCGAGCCGCCGCGGCTGACGATCCCGGTGATGCGGTGCATCGTCTTCGACAGGTGCTCGATCAGGACGCCCGCGTGGAGAGTCATGTAATCGACCCCCTGCCGTGCCTGATGCTCGACCATATCGAGCATGTCCTGCGGGCGCATGTCGAGAAAGTCTTTCAGGTTCTGGGCCACCTGATAGACGGGGACGGTGCCGATCGGGACCGGCGAGGCGTCGATGATCGCCTGGCGGATGACGTCGATGTTGCCGCCGGTGGAGAGATCCATCACGGTGTCGGCCCCGAAATGGACCGCCGTGTGCAGTTTTTCCAGCTCGCCGTCGATGTCACTGGTGACCGCGCTGTTGCCGATGTTCGCATTGATCTTGCACGACGCCGCAATGCCGATCGCCATCGGTTCGAGCTTCTTCGTCAGGTGCACTTTGTTGGCGGGAATCACCATCCGGCCGGCGGCCACTTCGCTGCGGATCAGTTCGGGCTCGAGGTTTTCACGGCGGGCGACGTATTGCATCTCGGGGGTGATCTCCCCGTTGCGTGCAGCTTCAATTTGAGTCATGGGAGCATCGCTTTCCGTAAAAGAATGTCAGCCGCAAACGGACCTGACGGCACTGCACAGAGCGCCTGCGTTCGTTCGCGGCCAATGCCTGCCTGACGGCGAAATAGTCGCCTGACACATTCTCCATTCTACACTTCAGTATCGTAGTTGGCCGACATAGAATGTCAACGCTTCGAGAGACCGGCAGACGTTTGTAGTACCGCCTTCAGGCGGTGCCGCGCAATCGCCGCCTGAAGGCGGTACTGCGAACAGCAGGAACCACGGCATGCCCTTTGATGTTTACGGCGTGGGGAATTCGCTCGTCGATATTCAGGCGCGAATCAGCGACGAAGTCGTCGCGCGGCTCGGATTTCACAAGGGGGTGATGACGCTCGTCGACGAGACGACTCAGCGCCGCGTCTTGAGCGCGCTCGACGGCGTTCCGCTGTCGCGGTGCGCCGGGGGATCGGCCGCGAACACGGTGATCGCCGTCGCCGACTTCGGAGGCCAGGCAGCGTACGCCGGGAAGGCCGGGGCCGACGCGCTCGGGCACTTCTTCCTCGACGACATGCGCAAGATCGGCGTGACCATCGATTGTCCCGCCGGAGACGGAGATTCGGGAACATGCGTCATTCTGATCACCCCCGACGCCCAGCGGACGATGCTGACGCACCTGGGAGTGTCGGCGACGCTGGGCCCCGAGGACATCAGCGAGGCCGACATTCGCAATTCGACGTACGTCTACGTCGAAGGCTATCTCTTCGCCGGCGAGCCGACCCGCGCGGCCGCCCTCCGCACCATGGAGCTGGCCAAGCGCAGCGGCGTCAAAGTGGCGTTCACGGTTTCCGACCCGTTCCTGATCAA
>JBLMWR010000664.1:0-5940 GCA_050257335.1 Deltaproteobacteria bacterium
AGATATCGAACCTTTCGCGACCGCGCTCGAGGAGCGCCCGGCGCAGCGCAGCCCCGTCGGTCTCGTCATACGGCGAAGCAAACCGCCGGGGGTCCCGCGCATACACCGTGCGGTACGCGCCTTCCGGTACCTGACTGACGAATTTTCCTCCCTCCTTGCCGGTGTAGAACGGCTCGTCGTCGCGGAGCCCTCCGCGCGGGATGGTTCCTTCCACCAGAGGCCGGGCCGACAGGCCGTCGACGAAAAAATCGCTTTCCTCGAGCGGCTCATAGCGAGGCTGGTCGTACATGTCGAGCCGGTCGCAGCCTGCGAAGAGGGCGAGCGACACCAGCAGAAACACGTGAGCGACGCGAAGGGTCATGGTGGCACCTCGTGAACGCGGGCGCCCAGGTTTTCGAGAAACTGCCGCGACTGTATGGAATCGAAGAGCGGGTCGCCGGCCTGGATGCAGAGAAAGAACCGATCGCGGCTGGCCAGGCTGAAGGCCGGAACGTTGAAGAGCGGATGGTAGGGGTGGGGCAGGCCGTTGAGGGCGAGCATTCCGAAAAAAGCGGCAAAAGCCGCCCCGAGGACCGTCATCTCGAACGTGATGGGGATGAAAGCGGGCCAACTGTGGAGGGGCCGGCCTCCCACGTTGATCGGGTAACTGACGACCGACGCATAGTAGAGCATGAAGTACCCGGCGCTGCCTCCCAGGATACCGCCGATGAGCGTCGCCAGCGGGACCCGCGTCGGTTTCTGACCGAGGGCCTGTGGGAGCCCGTGGATCGGAAAAGGAGTGTAGCCGTTCATTTTCCGGTACCCGGCAGCGTAGGCCTGGCGGGCGGCCGCGAGCAGCACGTCTCCCTCTTCGAATTCGGCCAGCAGACCGTACAATCCATCGGATTTCGGCGGCGCGCCCATGGTCACACCTCCTCCCGGGTCTTGTGCACCAGCTCTCGCAGCTCGAAGATCGAGATCACGGGAAGGACGCGAATGAATAGAAACAGCAGGGTCAGGAACAGTCCGATCGAGCCCAAAAGATGGGCGACGTCCCACACTGTCGGGGAATAGATCCGCCACGACGACGGAAGGAAGTCGCGGTGCAGACTGATGACCACGATCACGAACCGCTCCAGCCACATTCCCACATTGACGATCAGCGATACGACGAACAGGACGGGAACGCTTCGCCGCAGCGGCTGAAACCAGAACAATTGGGGGGCCAGGATGTTGCACGCCAGCAGCGCCCAGTAGCTCCAGGCGTACGGGCCCAGGAACCGGTTGACCGTCAGGTAGCGCTCGTACGGGTTGCCGCTGTAATACGCGAAGAACACTTCCGCGATGTATCCGTACGCCATCATCGATCCGGTTGCCAGGATGACCTTGGCCATATTGTCGAGGTGCCGCATGGTGACGAAATCCTGCAAGCCGTAGGCCGAACGCAGCGGAATCATGAGCGTCATGACCATCGCAAAGCCCGAAAAGATCGCCCCGGCGACGAAGAACGGGGGGGAGAAGGCGGTATGCCAGCCGGGGACGATCGCAGCGGCGAAGTCCATCCCCACGATGCTGTGCACCGACGCGACCAGCGGCGTGGCCAGCCCTCCCAGGAGCAAATACGCCGTCTCGTAGCGGTGCCAGTGCGCCGCCGAACCGCGCCAACCCATCGACAGCATACCGTAGACGATTTGTGCGAATCGTCCGCGTGCCCGGTCGCGCAGCGTCGCCAGGTCGGGAATCAAGCCGGCGTACCAGAACAGGACAGATACAGTGAAGTAGGTCGTCACGGCGAACGCGTCCCAGACGAGCGGACTGCGGAAGTTCGGCCACAGGTCCATGGTGTTGGGATAAGGGAGCAGCCAATGGAAGACCCACGGCCGCCCCAGGTGCAGAAGCGGAAAGAGCCCGGCGCACGACACGGCAAACAGGGTCATCGCCTCGGCAAAGCGGTTGATGCTCGTGCGCCACTCCTGATGCAGGAGCAGCAGCACAGCGGAAATCAGCGTCCCCGCGTGGCCGATCCCGATCCACCACACGAAGTTGACGATCGGAAACGCCCACCCGACGGGGATCGTCGTCCCCCAGATTCCAATCCCCTTGGCGAACAGCCAGGCGGTGGCGTACAGAAAGGCCATCAAGAGCGTGAACGAGACGGCGAAGCCGAAGATCCAGCCCCGCGACGTCTTTCGCGTCAGGACAATAGCGCTGATCTGATCGGTGACAGAGGCGTACGTGTGGCCCGGTTCGAGGACGGGAGGCGCGTCGAGCCTGTGCGGCGCGGCGGCCGCCGTGGCAGGTTCGTCATGCGGCGAGTGACTCACGGTTCAGGTCCTCTTTACCCGGGTCAGCACCCCGGCTGCTCTCAAGCAGCCGGGGTGCTTGCTCGAATTCGCGTAACCTACGTCGGCACGTCTCGGCCGACCGCGACGGCCCGGAAGGGCCGTCCTGCATGCTATTCCAACTTCAAGCGGTCGATCGCCGCCGGCTCGACAGGGGGCGTGTCAGCCGCCGCCGGGCCTTCCAGACCGGGGTGCGGGTTGCGGAGACGTGCCAGGTGCGTTGTCCGCGGAAGCGTATTCAGCTCGGCCAGCAGTGAATAATTGAGCGGAGACTCCTTGAGTTTCGCGATCCGGCTGGTGCGATCACGGATGTTGCCGAACGTGATGGCTTGCACGGGGCAGGCCTGCTGGCAGGCGGTCTGAATTTCGCCGTCGCGGACCGGCCGGTTTTCCTTCCCCGCCTCGATCTTCGCCTCGTTGATCCGCTGCACGCAGTACGTGCACTTTTCCATGACGCCGCGGCTGCGAACGGTGACGTCGGGGTTGCGCAGCAGTTTGAGCGAGGGAGACTGCTCGCCCCCATACTCGAACAGCGAGTCGTAGTCGAGAAAATTGAAGCGCCGCACCTTGTAGGGGCAGTTGTTCGAGCAGTAACGGGTTCCCACGCAGCGGTTATAGACCATCTGGTTGAGCCCTTCGTGGCTGTGGACCGTGGCCCCCACCGGACAGACAATCTCGCACGGGGCATTCTCACAATGGACGCACATCACCGGCTGGAAATACGTGTCGGGAGCGTCGATCCCACCGCGGTAGTAACGGTCGATCCGCAGCCAGTGCATTTCGCGCCCGATGCCGACCTGCTCTTTGCCGACAATGGGAATGTTGTTTTCGGCCTGGCAGGCGACCACGCAGGCGTTGCAGCCGATGCATGCCGTCTGGTCGATCACCATGCCCCACGCATTTTCCGACTCCTCGTACCTGGGGTAGAGCGTGGGCAAGTCTTCAGGATGGCGCTGCGCGGCGTCGATAAAGCCCGGATTGTCTTCGAATTGCGCGAGCGTACGCACCTGCACGAGGTTGCGTCCTTCCATGCTGTGGTGAATCTGCGTGACCGCCAGCTCGTACCGTTCGCCGGTTCGCCGGATCCCGGCGCCGCCGGCGAACCACTCGTGCCGTGCCGGTCGCAGCGGATAGGCGTCGAAGCCGGCGCCGTTGCCGATCCGGCCGCTCTGCGTGCGCCCGTATCCCAGCGCCAGGGCGATCGAATCGTCGGGCTGGCCCGGCACGATCCAGACCGGCGCACGGACCGACCGCCCGGCCAGCGACAGTTCGACGACGTCGTGACTGGCGACGCCAAGCCGTTCCGCCGTCCGCCGACTGATCAGCGCGGCGTTATCCCAGGTGAGCTTGGTGATCGGCTTGGGCAGTTCCTGCAGCCAGCCGTTGTTGGCAAAGCGGCCGTCCCAGATCGTGGGGTCGGGGCCGAACGTGATCTCGAGCGGCTGCGACGGCTCGTCCGGATCGGCCGGGGTTGCCTGATCAACGAACTTCGAGTCGGGGGTGCGCTGCTCGGATCGGGTGCCCTCGACGATGCCGTCATGGACCGCCCGCTTCCACTTTCGCTCGAAACCGTCGCTGCCAAGGCGTTGTTTCCAAAACTGCTGCACGATCTGGAAGGTGGTGAGCTCGGGATGACCGGCGAGGACCGCCAGCAGCTCGTATGCCGTGCGGCCGCCGTAGAGGGGCGCGATGAGCGGCTGGCGGATGGTGGCGGTGCCGTCGAATGCCCGCGCATCGCCCCACGCTTCGAGGTCGTGCGCGGCAGGGATGTGCCAATGTGAAATGAACGACGTTTCGTCGAAATCCTCCGACAGATGGACGCGAAATCCGACCCGGTCGAAGGCCCCGGCGAAATCCAGTTTTCCCGGCGCGTTGTAGACCGGGTTGCCCCCCAGCACTACCAGCACCTCGACTTCCCCCCGCCGCATGCGCTCGACGAGGTCGGCGAGCGACCCGAGTTGATCGACCGGCCGCGCTTCGACGGGGGCCAGGTATTCCACCGTCCGGCCGACATTCCCGAGCTGCCGGTTGATGGCGTGGGCCAGGGCGTGGACGACGGCGGGCTGGCCGTCCCCGGCGATGACGAGACTGGCCCCCTTGTGGTTCTCGAAGTCGGAGGCCAGCGCCACCAGCCAGGCCTCGGGGACTTCGGCGGGCAGGCCCCGTCCATCGCGGGCCACGTCGATCCCCAGCCGCGCGGCCACCGCCCGTGCGAAGCGTTCGACGTCCCGGGCCTTGAGGGGCAAACGATGATCGGCCGCTGCACCGGTGAGCCCCGGCGAACTCTCGACGGCATACAGTCGGTTCATCTTGAAAGGGGCGTTCTTCTGCGGCTGCTCTCCGCCCGCCGCCCGCCGTCGGTTGATGAACTCGCGCGCGTAACGGAGGCTGCCGGGCATGCCGGTCAGAAACTCGGCGTCGAGCGCGAGAACGATCTCCGCCTGGTCGAAGTGGTAGATCGTTTCGACGTATTCGCCAAAGGCGAGCTGCGCGCCGGCCCGGACGTTGTCGCGCCCGGCGGGCTCGTACTGGTGCCAGCGGGCTTCGGGCATGTCCTTCAGCAGCGATTGCAACTGGTCGGCCAGCGTCGGCGAGGTGACGGTCTCCGTCAGGATCGCCAGGCCTCGCCCCTTGTTTCCGCGAATCGCCGGGAGCTCGGTTGTCAGCGCCGTCAAAAACTCCCCCCAGGTGCCGATCTGTCCCCCTCTCATCATCGTTTGCGAGCGATCGGGGTCGTACAACGAAAGAATCGACGCCTGCGCGAAGACGTCGGTGCCGCCGAGACTCGCCGGATGTTCCGGGTTTCCTTCAATCTTCGTCGGCCGCCCCAGGTGGCTCTCGACCAGAAGCCCGGTGGCGTAGCCCCCCAATGTCATGCAGGTCGCGTAGAACAGCGGCTTGCCGGGAACCACATCCTCGGGTTGCCGGACGTACGGCACGATCTTCTCTTCGGGCTGCCGCAGACATCCCCCCAGGCCGATGCCGGCCAGTCCCAGCGAGGCGGCCATCAGGCGGAGGAAATGGCGGCGGCTTTCGGTGTCGGCGAACTCCCCTGCCTGCCGCGGGAATTCGCGCCGCAAACGTTCGAAGAACTCGGGCGATTGCGCCCGTTCGTCGAGGCTCCGCCAGTATGCCCGGTTGTCGCCGCTCATCGGTGGCAGATCCAGCAATCGAGGAGTTGTTTGGAGTCGATCCCGTATTCCCGCACGAGTTCCAGACCGTGCTCGCGGGCCTTTGCGGGGCGCCGCTTGCCGAATTCGTAGAGATCCTGCCGGTCGCGAACGAACTGCTCGGGTTGCCCGTGGCATTCCAGGCACCAGCTCATTTGCAGCGTATGCGCCCGCCGCATGAGCGGCATTTGGTCGACGCGGCCGTGGCAGCTTTCGCAGCCGATTCCCTTGGCGACGTGAATGCTGTGGTTGAAGTAGACGAAATCGGGGAGGTCGTGCACGCGGGTCCACAACAGCGGCTTTCCGGTGCGGTAGCTGTCGCGAACCGGCGCGAGCATAGGGCTGTCCTTCCAGATCTGCGAGTGGCAGCTCATGCAGATCTCGGTTGCGGGCAGGCCGGCAAAGGCCGACGTTTCGACCGTCGTGTGGCAGTAGCGGCAGTCGATCCC
>JBLMWR010000665.1:0-4616 GCA_050257335.1 Deltaproteobacteria bacterium
CGCGAGCTGATTCTCATCCATACGCCGCACCTGAAGGACAAATTCAAGGGAACGCGGATGATCGTCGACATGCTGCTGGAGGACACCCGTGTCGAGCCCGAGCGGGTTTTGATCGACCACGTCGAAGAGCACACCGTCCGCGTCGCGAAAGAAGACGGCTTCTGGTGCGCGATGACGCTCTATCCCCTCACGAAATGCACGCCGGCCCGCGCCGCCGACATCATCGAAATGTACGGCGACGACCGCATCATGGTGAATTCGGCCGGCGACTGGGGCCCGTCGAACCCGCTGGCCGTCCCCGACTTCATCATGGAAATGCGCCGCCGCGGGCATCCCGATTCGAAGATCAAGAAGATCGTCTACGACAATCCGCTCGAATTCTTCCGCCAGGCGCGGAACTTCAAGTTCACCGCTCCCGATACGGTGCACGAGGAAGAGCAGATCCATGCGAAATAGGATTGGAGGCTTGTCATGAGTACCGCCACCCGGATCACCGTTGCGAACTACGATCGGATGATTGCCGAAGGCGTATTTGACGGACGGGTTAGTCGCCCGAGAATCGAGCTGATTGATGGAGAATTGCGCGAGATGAGCCCGATTGGTTCGCAGCACGAATTGGCCATCGCCATCCTCACGGAGTGGAGCGTTCAGAAGCTGCCGGCTGGAAAGGCGTGGGCGTGGGTTCAATGTTCGATCGCCATTCCGGAACGGGACAGCGCGCCGCAACCCGATCTGGCATGGGTCGCGCGCAAAGATTATTCTCCCAGCCATCCGACGCATCCCGATGTGTTCCTTATCATCGAGGTCGCAGATTCCACGGTCATCTACGACTGCGGCGAGAAAGCCAATCTGTACGCGAGCGCGGGCATAGCCGACTATTGGGTCGTCAACATCCCTGGCCGCTCGGTCGAAGTCTTCCGTCAGCCCGAGAATGGAAGATTTCGCAGTCGCCAGACGTTCCAGGCACCGGCGGAGATTCGCCCGCTCGCGTTTCCGCAGGTTGCGCTTCCCGTCGAAAAACTCTTCCCCGCGCAAGCGGGCGCCTAACGGTGAAGTGCCACCGCGGGATGCAGCCCGGCCCAGGGCTGGAACAGAAACGGGAAGGAACGCTAATGCCCGCTACCGTAAACTTCGAATGCGCTGAGCGATTCGTGTTGATTCGTGGGGATCAGTGTTCCAATCTTTTTCCCTTCGCCAATCAGAAACGCGAGCGATTGACGCGGACCTTTCGCGCTTGCCGTAATACAAACCGTCCGCTTCTTCGTGCGCCGCGAAGAATGTCAATCTGGGCAAAGGCGAAGATGAATGAAGAACTGCGGATGACGCGGATACGCGCGGATAAATACGGACGAGGTCCACTGGCCCATCCGCGCGTATCCGCGTCATCCGCGGTTAAATTCGTTTTGGTTCCGGCCGGAGGCCGGCCCGGGTCGTCCGTCCTTTGCGTCTTTGCGACTTTGCGTGCGCCGTCCTGTCTTTATCGAATGGACACTGCTTCGCCCCGACGATATTATCAGTGACGGTTGATGCATCCCGTTCTCTGGTGAGCGGCCTTTCATGCTCCGCGTTCTCGGCTCTGCCACGAAACTCTGCGACGGCCTGACGCGCCGCGAGGCCCTCCACATCGGCGGGTTGGGGGCGTTTGGGCTGGGATTGGCCGACGCTCTTCGGTTGCAGTCGGCGCATGCTTCGCCCGACGAGTTCGCCAGCACATTCGGAAAGGCCAAGTCATGCATCCTCCTTTTTCCGTACGGCTCTCCGCCGCAGCACGAGACGTTTGACCCGAAGCCCGAAGCGCCGGCGGAAATCCAGGGGGAGATGAAGGCCATCCCCACGGTCGTGCCGGGGCTTTCCATCTGCGACCATCTGCCGCGCATGGCGGCCGTCATGGATAAGGTGACCGTCGTCCGCTCGGTGACGCATCCCTATCCGCTCCATTGCGTCGCCTACACGACGAGCGGCATTCCCGAGTACGACGTGTCGCTCGAAACGCGCCCCCGCGATCCCCGCCACTGGCCCTACATCGGATCGGTCGTCGATTTCGTCGATCGGAGCCGCGCCGGGGGACATGTTCCCGATCTGCCGCAGAACATCGGCCTGCCCTGGCTCCTCAATTCGAAGAGCGACATCGTCCCGCTGGCCGGGCCGTACGCGGCATTTCTCGGACAGGCGCACGATCCGTTCTGGCCGGTCTACAGCGGCAAGGGGACGAAGGTCGGGCCCAAATTGAGCGACGCCCAGACGAAAGAGGTCATCGACCCGTACGCCGGCGTCACCCCCGACGGGCGGTTTCTGGTTTCCGACAGCGCGCGGCTCCCGGAGGCGCTGACGCTCGATCGCCTGAACCGCCGCCGCTCGCTGCTGGAGCAATTCGACGAAATGCGGACGCGCCACGATCGCGACCCGCGAACGCAATCGTACGACCGGCATCAGCAGATGGCCTTTTCGCTCCTCACGTCGAGCAAGCTGCACCAGGCGCTCGACGTCGGCCGTGAACCGGCTAGCATGCGAGAGCGCTATGGCATGACCCTCTTCGGCCAGTCGTGCCTGGCGGCCCGGCGGCTCGTCGAAGCCGGCTCGCGGTTCGTCACCGTCTTCTGGGACGCCTACGAAATCTTCGCCGGTTGCGCCTGGGACACCCACGCCAATCATTACCCGCGGCTGAAAGAATACCTGCTCCCCGGCATGGACCTGGCCTTCCCCGCACTGCTGGCGGATCTCGACGAGCGGGGGATGCTCGACGAAACGCTGGTGCTTTGGATCAGTGAGCACGGCCGAACGCCGCAGATCGACTCGAAGCCGAAGGGCGCCGGCCGACACCACTGGTCGCGCGCCTATTCGGTGGCGCTGGCCGGCGGCGGCGTGGCGCGGGGCAAAGTCGTGGGGAGCACCGACCCCACCGGCGGCGACGTCGCCGACACCCCGGTCTCTCCCAAAGACATCCTCGCCACGGCCTTTCACCTTTTGGGAATCTCCCCGCACACCACCGTCCCCAGCCTCGACGGCCGCCCCGTCCCCGTCGCCGGCAGCGGCAGCGTGCGACCCGAGTTCTTCTGATCGCTGGAGTCCCCGCCTTCAGGCGGAACCGATCGAGCCTGCCAGATCGATTGGCAGGTCAGGCTGTGCCGCTACGCCAGGAGTTCTTTGACGACGCGGGCGGGTTCGACGCCGGTGAGGCGGAAGTCGAGGCCCTGGTACTTGTAGGTGAGCCGCTGGTGGTCGAGGCCCAGGAGGTGCAGCATCGTGGCGTGCAGGTCGCGGACGTGGACGGGGTTTTCGACCGCGCTGTAGCCCAGCTCGTCGGTCGCGCCGTATGTCTGGCCGCCGCGGATCCCGCCGCCGGCCAGCCACATCGAAAAGCCGCGGATGTGGTGGTCGCGCCCCGGCTCTTTTCCCTTTCCCTGGAACATGGGCGTGCGGCCGAATTCGCCGCCCCAGATGATCAGCGTGTCCTCCAGAAGGCCCCGCTGCTTCAGGTCGAGCACGAGGGCCGCCGAGGGGCGGTCGCACAGCCCGCAGCAGATTCTCATGTAATGGACCAGATCGCCGTGATGGTCCCAGTCGCGGTGATACAACTGGATGAAGCGCACCCCGCGTTCGACCAGCCGGCGGGCGAGGAGGCAGTTGGCGGCGAACGTCCCGTCGGCCCCCTTCGCGCCGTACATGTCGAGCACGTGCTGCGGCTCGTCCGAGAAATCCATCAGCCCGGGAATGCTCGTCTGCATCCGAAACGCCAGCTCGTACTGGGCGATGCGGGTCTCGATCTCGGGATCGGCGAGGGTCTCGTTCCGGCGGTGATTGAGGGCGCCGATTGTTTCGATCAGCGCCTCCTGCTGGCGCGCCGTCACTCCCGGAGGACTGGCGACGTACGGGACGGGATCGCCCGGTGAAAAGAACTGCACTCCCTGGAACCGCGGCGGGAGAAATCCGGCGGCCCATTGCCGCGAGGCGATCGGCTGCGGATTGCGCCCCCCTTCGCTGGTGAAGACGACGAAGCCGGGGAGGTTGCGGCATTCCGAGCCGAGGCCGTAGGTGATCCAGGCCCCCATGCTCGGCCGGCCGGAAATCGACGTGCCGGTGTTCATCACCGTGTGGGCCGGGTCGTGATTGATCTGATCGGTCTGCATCGAGCGGACGATGGCGATCTCGTCGGCGATCTTCGAGGTGAAGGGGAGGATCTCGGAAATTTCCTGCCCCGACTGGCCGTGCCGCGCGAAATTGAACAGCGGTCGCAGACACTTCAGCTCCTGCCCCTGGAGCTGCGCGATGGGCTGGCCGCGAGTGAACGACTCGGGCATCGGCTGTCCGTCGAGCTCGGCGAGCCTGGGCTTGTAATCGAAGGTCTCGAGGTGCGAAGGCCCGCCCGACATGTAGAGGAAGATCACCCGCCTGGCTTTGGGGGCGATGTGCGGCAGGGGGGCGGCTTGTGGCGCGGCTCCTCTCGCGTCGGCGGCGCCGGCCCGCGACAGGTCGGCATCCAGCAGCGTCCCGAGAGCCGCCGAGCCGAGGCCCAGTCCGGTCCGGCCGAGAAACGTGCGGCGGTTGAGCCAGGTGCGGAGATTGGGGGTGAGGAATTCGGCGGTCATGGTTTCATATTGGCATCGTCAATCTGGAAT
>JBLMWR010000666.1:0-2779 GCA_050257335.1 Deltaproteobacteria bacterium
ACTCAGCGATCGTCCGCCATTCGCAATTCGGCCCGCCCGGGTACGATTACAACCGCGTCCGCACGACCCCTAAATGGGCCCCCATGGCGGGCCGCTTCACCCGCTACGGCGACGTCGCGGAGCTCCTGCAAGTCGCGGACGACCAGCAGGTGGTTTTCGGATCGGGCGACGAAATAACGGTCGCGTTCCACGTCCCGGCGAACGATCCACCGGCGGGCTGGAAGCGGGATTTCCTGCTGTACAACGTCGGCTGGGACAAAGACAACGATTTGAATGTGGTCACCAGCCAGGCGGTCGATCCATTGCCGTTTCAGGGCATGAGCGGTTACCCTTATCGGGCAGACGAACAATTTCCGGAGACTCCGCGGCATCGCGAATATCTGCGGAAATACCAGACACGAGAGCAGTTTCCCCTCAAGTTCTGGCGCGAGGTGCAGCAGTTCGAACGGGACCGCGCAAATCAATGACGTACTGACTTTCCCAAGCCCACGAGCTGTGTCGCGTGGGTCGTGTATGTGACATCTCATCAGTTTTCATTTCTGTGCAGAAACAATTCATGATTCGATTTGCCACGGTGTTCGTCCTCCTCTCCGGCGCCTCTATCAATGCACTTCAGGCGGCCGACATGCAATACCCGCTGTCGATCGCCGCGGGCAAGGAGGGGGCGATCTTCGTCGCCGACAAGGATATGCACGGCATCTGGAAGATCCACGCCGGCAAGCTCGAACCGTTCTTCCAGGGATCGAACAAGTTTCGCACCCCGCTGAACGCCGTCTGGTGCGTGGCGGTCGATTCCAAGGGCCGGGTCGTCGCGGGAGACAGCGCGACCCGCGAGGTCTACCGCTTCAATGAGAAGAACGAGCCGGAGCCGCTGACCAAGGGGGGCGTCGGCATTCCCTGGGCGCTGGCCTTCGACAGCAAAGGGGACATTCTGGTGTGCGATCTCGAGATCCATCAGATTGTCAAGGTCCCCGAGGCCGGAGGCGAACCGGTGAAGGTGGCCGAGGTCGCCGGGCCGCGCGGCATCGCCATCGACGCGGAAGACCGCGCCTGGGTCGTTTCCGGCGGGGGCAAGAACCAGGTTCTGCGGGTGTCCGCCGACGGCAAGGTCGAGACGGTGGTGGAAGGGCGGCCCTTTCAATTTCCGCTCAACATCGCCCTGGACAAGGGACAGAACGCGTATGTCTGCGACAATTACAGCCACGCCATCTGGAAAGTCCCGAAGGACGGCAAGCCCGAAAAGTGGATTTCAGAAAAGCCCCTGGACATGCCGGTAGGAATCAGCTTCGCCGGCGACCGCCTGCTGATCGCCGACCCCCATGCGAAAATGGTGTTCGAAGCGACCCTCGACGGCAAGATCACCCCGCT
The DNA here is from genome assembly GCA_050257335.1 of Deltaproteobacteria bacterium. GTDB lineage: Bacteria > Planctomycetota > Planctomycetia > Planctomycetales > Planctomycetaceae > JACQFH01. The sequence goes on from JBLMWR010000666.1 coordinate 1,369, forward strand.
GAAGTTCGAAGCGGCCGGCAAATAGCCGCTTTGCCGCCTCGACGAAGTCAATACACGCGGCGATTCGGATGAACGAGTCGCTGCTCATGCCACCTGCTTGCGGAAGCGGCTCACCGCCAGCACCAGAATGACGGCGCTGGAGGCCGCCAGGCCGGTCACCTGTGGGACCAGGTCGAGAAAATCGGCGTCGCGGAGCACGATTCCCCGCAGGATCTCGATGAAATACGTGACGGGGATCGCGAAGGAGGCCAGATAGATCGGCCCCGGCATTTCGTTTCTGGGGAACATGAATCCCGACAGCAGCACCGACGGAAGCATCGCCAGAAAAGCGAACTGCATCGCCTGCAGTTGCGTATTGGCCAGCGTCGAGACCAATAGCCCCAGCCCCAGCGCACACACCAGGAACAGCATCGACAGCGCCAGGAGCAGCCCCAGATCTCCGTTGATCGGAACGCCGAATACGGCCACCATCACCGCCAGCACGATCAGCATTTCGAGAAACCCGATGATGGCGTAGGGCACGAGCTTCCCCAGGAGCAGCCCCAGGCGGCCGACCGGCGTGACGAACAACTGTTCCAATGTCCCCAGCTCGCGCTCGCGGACGATGGCGAACGACGTGAGAAACAGCGTGACGAGCTGCATGATGATTCCGACCAGACCGGGCACGAAGAAATGCGAGCTATCGAGATCGGGGTTGTAAAGCAGCCGGGGGCGCATCTCGACGGGTATTGCCGCCCTGCCCGTCGGATCGCGGGCGGGGACAACGGGCAGTGATTCTGCAAGGCCCAGAGCCAGTTGCTTCGATTTGGCGATCCCCAGCAGATTGGTGGCGTTGAGCGCCGTGGTGGCGATCTGCGAATCGCTGCCGTCGATGAGCACCTGCACCTGCACCTGCTCGCCGCGGATCAGCCGCTCGGTGTAATCGGGCGGGATCCGCACTCCGACTTTCACCCTGCCGGAAGAGATCGCGCGCCGGAACGACTCTTCGTCGTAAACGCGCTCGAGGATCTCGAAGGTGCGGGTGTTGCGGAACGCTTCAACCAGCTCCCGCGCCTCGCGCCGGCCATCGAGGTCGTAGACCACCGTAGGGATGTCTTCGATCTCGGTTACGATCGCGTAGCCGAAAATGATCGTCTGCAGCACGGGGACGACAAGCATGAAAAAGATCGTCGCCGGCTCGCGGCGGATGTGCGAGAATTCCTTCAGCAGCATCGCCACGAACCCGTTCATGGATCGCGCGCCGGAATCGGCACGCCCCGCCGCCGAAGGCGCAGGCCGCTCGGGCGGAGGCGACGGCGGAATCATTTCCGGAACTGCCGGCGGGCCGGGTGAAACGGGAGATTCCGCGGCGGGACGGCTGCCGGTTCGGTCCCGGGCCCTCGTCAGCGTCACGAACACATCTTCCAGGCTG
>JBLMWR010000667.1:0-9754 GCA_050257335.1 Deltaproteobacteria bacterium
CCTGTCCGAAGGGACATTCAGCTCTGAAAACCCGGTGCGACCGAAGACCGCAGCCAAGACGCGGAGTCAAATTGCGCGTTCGAACAGCGGATTTGAGGACGGCATCAGCGCGGCTCACCAAGCAGCTTCTTCGTGATCTCCGAGACGTGCTTTCCCTGAAAGCGGGCCACCGACAGTTCGTTTTCGCTTGGTTGTCGCGAGCCGTCCGAGCCGGCCAGCGTAGTGGCTCCATAGGGAGTGCCGCCGGTGATTTCCGTCATGTTGACGAGCCCCTGACAGGAGTAGGGCACGCCGACGATGATCATCCCGTGGTGCAGGAGCGTGGTGTGGAAACTGGTGATCGTCGTCTCCTGGCCGCCATGCTGCGTCCCGGTGCTGGCGAAGACGCTTCCCACCTTCCCGATCAGCGCCCCTTTGACCCACAGGCCTCCGGTCTGGTCGAGGAAATTGCGCATCTGGGCGCACATGTTGCCGAAGCGGGTCGGGGTGCCGAACACGATCGCGTCGGCCTCCGTGAGCTGGTCCACGCGGGCGAGGGGGACATGGGCGAACTTCTGGCGGGCCGCCTTGGCGCCGCTTTTCTCGAGGGCCGCGTCCGGAACCAGCTCCGGGACCTGCCGGAGTTCGACCTCGGCTCCCGCGACCTGCCGGGCGCCTTCGGCCACCGCCTCCGCCAACCGATAAATGTGACCGTACATGCTGTAAAAGATGATCTGGATTTTCACGATCGATTCTCCGGCTGACGTAGGTGGGGGCCATGTTATCGGCTGGCAGGAATTATGCCGGCCGGCGAAGCGCCTGTCGAGCAGGAGGAACGGGGCAGCCGGGTTGCCTTCGCGTGGCGAGGGTTTTCTCATACAATACCCGCGGATCAACCGGGGCTCGAGGATCTGCCATGGCGAAACGACGAATCTTCTGGGGACTGGCGGCGGGGCTTGGTCTGCTGGCGGGGCTGGCCGCGGTGTCGCTCGTGCCGGCGGCCGATCGGGAATCGAAGCTCGCAGCCGCGGCGGCGAAGGCCGAGCGGATCCTGATCGGGTTCCCGGAGAAAAAAGGAGTCGCCAGGGGCGCGACCCTCGACGTCCCGGCAGGTGAACCGTTCTTCATCGAAATTGACCGGGCAATCCGCGGCACCGGCCGCAAATCGAGGCAGGCGCTGATCATCAACGGCGGCGATGCCAAACAGCACCCGAGATTCGTCGCCGGCCAACCGTATCTCTTTCTCCTCAAGAAAGACTCCGAAGGGAAGCGGTGGGTCAGTCTGGAGGATTCCGAAATTCCGATCAAAGAGGGCAAAGTTCAGTACCTCGTTGCCGGAAAGGTGGCCGAGCAGCTCCCGGTCGATGAATTCGAAGACCTGTTGGCGAAAGACGCCCCGCCCGAAGATGAGAAATTGCCCACCCGCGATTCGCTGACCGGCAACTGGATCGTGGTGCTCAGCGACAAGGGAGCCGACGCGCACCTCTGGCTGGTCGAGCTGACGCACGATGAAAAGGAGGGACCGGCAGCCCGGTTCGTCTCCTCGTCGAATTTGCTGCAGTCATCGACCCTCAAATCGTCGTCAATTGAAGGTGACGCCATACACCTGCTGTTCGATGCCGACGGGGTTCCGGTTGATTTCCAGGGCCGGTTCGAGAACGGCACGATTCGCGGCAACGCCCTGACCGGTCCCAATACGATCGCGCCGGCGCGGATGGTTCCGACCGAGGCCAAGAACCTGCGGCAGTACGAGAACGCGGTCCCCGATCCGGCCCGCGAAGAGCTGTTCGAAGCCGTCGAGAAGGCCGAGGAATCGCTGGCTCCACTGTCGCGGTTCGTGCGGCGGCATCCCCGCTCGCCCCTGGCGATTCCCGCGTATCTCGACCTGATCGGCCAGGCCCGCACCGCGGCCTACGACCGGGCGAAGTTCGAAAAACTGGCCGCCGAGTACCTGCAGGCCGCCCGCTGGTGGGGACCGCGGATGGAATTACGGGCGTACCTGGAAATGGGGCTGGCGCTGTCGCGGCACGAGTACCTCCCCGAACTGGCCCTCGAGTACCTGAATCGGGCCGACCAGGGATTCGACGATGGGATTCCCGCGCAGTGGAAGCGGCTCGTGGGAATCGAACGCGGAAAGCAGTTGATCGCCGCGGGGAAAGAATCGGAAGGAGTGTCGGTGCTGACCGGCATCCGCGAGAAGTACCCGTTCGAGCCCGACGTCGTCTACGCGCTGGCCCGGCAGGCGGAAAAGGAGAACAGGAGCGACGACGTCCTCGAGCTGTACGGCGAGATCGCCACGCTTCCCCTGATGGAAACCGCGCTCATCGATTCGCTCAAGATCGCCGGACGCAAGCCGCCGCGCGACGAGTACCCCGGCCGGATCGTGAGCCGGTTGTGGACGGAAAAGCACGGCGATCGGAAGGGGCTGGCAGAATGGCTCGACAGTCTGTACGAGTCGAAGATCCGTTCGATCGCCGCGGACAAGCGGGCGCCGCGGCAGAACGATGAAGGAACCCGAGTCGCGGTCTGCGAGCTGTTCACGAACGGCGATTGCGAGCCCTGCGTCGGAGCCGACGTGGCCCTGTCGGCGCTGGAGGCGGCGTACGCCCGGTCAGAGGTGATCGTCCTGCGCTATCACCAGCACAAACCCGGTCCCGATCCGCTGGCCAACGAAGATTCGCTGGAGCGGTTCAAGCAATACCAGGCAAGTGCCACCCCGACCGTACTCGTCAACGGCCGGCGGTTTGCCGTCGGCGGAGGACCGCTCGCCGACGCGCCCGCCATGTATCGCCACCTTCGGTCGTACATCGATCCGATGCTGGAAGAGAAAATCGACCTGCGGCTGCAATTGTCCGCCAGGGCCGATCAGGGGAAGTTGGCGGTCTCTGCGAAGGCCGCGGGTTTGTCGGAATTCCCCGCAAACGCCCGGTTGATGCTGGTGCTGGCCGAAGAGAAGATCGCCTGCCGGATGAAAAACGGGATTCGCTTTCATGAGATGGTGGTCCGCAGCCTGCCGACGAATCTGGGCGGAGTCGCGCCGGTCAAGGGCCAACTGTCGTACACCGGGGAAATCGACCTGGTGAAGCTCAGGAAACGGCTGGCGCAGCACCTGGCTGCAACCGAAAAGGAAAACTTCATCGACTTCGACGAGAAGCCGCTTGATCTGACATCGCTGCAATTAGTGGCCCTGCTGCAGAATGCGGAAACCGGCGAGATCCTGCAGGCGGCCGCGGTTCCCGTGACCGGTTCCACCTCCGGCCCCGCCGCAACGAAAGCGGCCCGTCAGCCCGAGGCTGCCAGGAAGCCGGACGCGGGTGAGAATTGAGCGGCCATGCGCTTTGCCCTGTACGGTGATGAAGCGGTGGCTCTGGGGGTGGCGCGAGCCGTCGCCGCCGCACCTGAGCACGAACTCACGCGGCTGGTGGGCCGGCCGCAATCGCGGCCCGGCCTGCCCGCATTGGCGCCCCGGGCCCGCTGCTGTTCGAGCTGGGAGGATCTTCTTGCCGACCCCGACGTCGACGCGGTCATCATCGCGGGCGCCGCGGGCGAGACACAACAGGCGGTGAGGCAACTGGTCCAGTCCGGAAAGGCCGTGCTGCTCGCTCCCGCGCTGGTGCAGCCCGCGGCGTTCTTTTACGAAATGGCGCTCGTCGAGGCGGAATCTCTTGGTCGGCTGTTTCCGCTTTTGGGACTCCGCGGACACGCGCTGATTCTGAAACTGCGCGACCTGATTTCACAAGAGGCCTTGGGCCGGCTCCGGCACGGGCAGCTCGATCGCAAGATGAGGGGCACGGCAGTCGCGGCGCAACCGCTCCTCTCCGACGCCGATCTCGACCGGGCGCTGCTGGGAGATGCCGATCTCCTGCGGGCCCTCTGCGGCCGCTACGACCAGGTGACGGCATCACGCTCGGGGGACCGCGTACAAGGTTATTCGCTCGCGACCGTGACGCTTGCGGGCAGCGAGGTCCCGCAGGCGGTGTGGACGGCGGCGGCGACAAGCGGACCAGAAGAGTGGCGGCTGACCCTGGCGGGAGAGTCGGGAACGGCGGTGCTGGAAGGCGACCCCAACCGCGCCCGATTCCGCTTGACGCTGTCGCTTGCCGGACAACCTCCCGCCACCGAAGAATGTGTTGACCATGCAGGTGGCTGGCTGCTCGAGAGTTTCGCCGCGGCGATCAGCAATGCCAAACCGCCCGCCGCAGACCGTGAATCGAATCTCTGCAAGCCGGAATCCCGCGAGCTCTCCCGCGACGACCGCGCCGGCGCCGCTGTCGTAAACCGCCCCTTCGTCGACGGCGCTGTTTCGCTGTGGAGCGAGCTCGCGCGCGCCGTAGAACTGGTCGATGCCGTCGAACGCTCTGTGAGACGGCGGCGAACAATCGACGTTTACTTCGAAACCCCGTCCGAACGAGGGATCTTCAAGACGCAGATGACGGCGGTCGGCTGCAGCCTGCTGGTTCTGACTCTGGTGGCCGTCGTGATCTACCTGGGAGTGGCGGCGGCGGTCGCCATCCCCCCGCTTGTGAAAAAAATTCTCGTGGCACTGATCTTCGTACCGCTGGGAGTGTTTCTCGTGATGCAACTCTTGTTCTTCGTGGCTCGCCCGGCAGCTCGGGAGGGCCGCTGAAAAAGCAGCAGGCACAACATAACCCTGCAAGTCGATGGCGTCCCTCTTCATGGGGAAAATGAAACGAGTCCAACTCTCGGAGAGCCGTAATGCGAATTCTCGTGACGGGCGGAGCGGGCTTTATTGGCAGCCATGTCGTCGATGCGCTTGTGGCGAAGCGGCATTCCGTCACCGCCCTCGACGATCTGAGCAGCGGGAGCCGCGACAACCTCCCCACGGCAGTCCCCTTCTATGAAGTCGATGTCTGCGACCGCGAGAAGGTCCGGCGCGTCTTCGACGAGGTCCGTCCGGAAGCGGTCTTCCACGAAGCGGCCCAACTGTCGGTCAGCCGCTCGGTCCGTGAGCCCGTCTTTGACGCCCAGGTCAACCTTCTGGGACTTCTTCACGTCCTCGAAAACTGCGTCCGCATGGGGACGCAGAAAATCGTCTTCGCTTCGTCGGGCGGCGTCCTGTACGGCGACGTCTACGATCCCGCTCCGGAAACCGCCCCCTGCGATCCGATTTCTCCCTACGGAATCAGCAAGTGGGCCAGTGAACAATACTTGCGGTTCTTCGCTCGCGAACACGGACTGAAAACGGTCGCGCTGCGGTATGCGAACGTTTACGGCCCGCGGCAGAATCCCCACGGCGAAGCCGGCGTCGTCGCCATTTTCGCCCGGAAAATGCTGGCCGGCCAAATGGTCACCATCAACGGAGATGGCAAATACTTCCGTGACTACGTCTACGTTGTCGACGTGGCCAGTGCCAACGTTCTGGCGCTGGAGCGCGATCTGGCGGAACCCTTCGTCGCATTCAATGTCGGCACCGCCAGAGCCACCGACGTCAATCAACTCGCCGAACAGATGCGATCGGCATGCCTGGCCGTGTCCCGCAGCCGCGGGCGGCCGATGGAAGTCCCTCTCCCCACGCACGGCCCGCATCGTCCCGGCGACCTGCGCTCAAGCGTGGTGTCGTACAAAAAGGCCGCCCAAATCCTCGGCTGGCAGCCCGCCGTCGCGCTCGAGGCCGGTCTGCAGCAGACCCTGGAATGGTTCGCCGCCCACCCAGGCGGATGACCGTGCCCGCGGGCCGTTTTGCGGCAAAGGGCGATGCAGAAATCTCCGATTCCCAAAAAAACTTTGGAGCTTCATTCCAATGAGACGCTTCACGGCTTGTTTCGGCGACGCGCCGTGGTAACGAAGCTCACATGGCTCCAACTGAGGTTCGGGGCGCCCCGCGTGAATCCGGTCCGACGGTTCATTTGCTCGTACAGGCTGCCGTCAGGGTTCCCGTGACACCGGATGCGCCTGAATTGCGACTCACCCAGGCCGCGGAGACCTTGAATAATGGCTTTGAACTCCGGCTGATTCGGATTCAGCGTCAGTTGGTTCTGTCGGGAGAACTGCCGATAGTCTTCGAGCAGTTTCGTGTACTGCTCCCGCTCCGCGCCGACCGTACTTTCATGGTGGGCGGGCGAATTGTCGCAAGTCAGGATCAATTCTGGTCAGGGAGGGCGGCAGGAGTCGGGTCGGGAGGCTTGACGGATCGTTTCGTCATTCTGATTTCGTCGCAGACGCCCTGCATCGCCTCGATGTGCTCGCTGAAGCCCTGCTTCACGTTGGCGCACAGGTACCACACGGCGATGGTGCTGCAGAACGCAGCGATCGCGATAACGAGAAGAAATAATTCACCCACAGGAAATCTCCTGGCTTGGTCGTCCGCGTGAATACTGTCCGATTATGCCCCAGCCGCCAGGGAGCCAGAAGCGGGACCGCCATTCCCTCGCCTGCCTTCTCCCGGCTACAATCTCCCGGCATGAGCTTGCATCCGATCATCGCCGGGCCGGACAATACTTGGGGATTGGCGACGACGGCGTTCACTGCTCCGCAGGGGATTAAAGCATGCGCGATTCACCACGGTCAGAACGGTCGAACTTGCCTGTTTCCCGTCGCGCGATGCTCCAACGTTCCGCAAACGCGGTTGCCTGCCTGGCAGGATGCGCGTTATCGCCGCGCCCGGCGTTTTCGAAGGACACAGTCGGGCCACCGATGGTCCATACTGTGCTGGGTCCCGTAGCGCCGGAGAAACTTGGCGTCACGCTGATGCATGAGCATGCGCCGATCGTTGACTGGTCGGAGTTGTACGAGACGACGCCAGCGCCTCTCGCTCCGGTACGCGAGAAGATCCTCGTTGAAACAGCCCGATTGCTCGACGCGTTTCACGACACTCTCTCTCCCGAGGACGGCCCGGGAGCAATCGTGGAAACAACCCCGATTCGCGTGGGGCGTTATCCGCAGTTGCTCGTCGATCTGGCCAGGCGGACGAAGGTGCACATCATCGCCTGCACCGGCTTCTGGTGTGAGGCACTGGCACCACAACATCCGTGGGCAGTGCGGCTCAGCGTGAACCCGGGAGGGATCGAGCCGATGGCGGGCCTGTTCGTTCGCGAAATCACAAAAGGCATGGAAGACCCGGGTGGAAAATGGGGCGAGCGATTCACCGAGATCAAGGCCGGCATGATCAAGATCGGCGTCAGCACGTACTTACGGCCCAGCGAACGCGTCTGTCACATCGCTGCCGCGCTGGCCAGCAGGGAAACCGGCTGCCCGATCACGACCCATACGACGAAGGGTGGTGGCCTGGAGCAGGCCGAATTGCTGCTCAAGCACGGGGCAGCACCCGAAAAGGTCATCATCGGACATCAGGGACATCAAGACGATCGCGAGCATGACGAGGCGCACGACTATCATCTCCTGATCGCCAAGCTCGGTTGCTACGTGCAGTTCGACCGGGTCGACCACAAAGAGTACGGTATTGACAAACAGGCCCGTCAGATCGCCCGACTGGTCGGAGACGGCTTAGTGAATCAAGTGCTGGTCAGCCACGACCACGCCCCCTTTTACTTCCCGGAGTTCGCGGCCGAACACAAACGTGCCGAACACTGGAAGGCGCTGGAACCCGATTATACGACCGTGACGACAAAGCTGGTCGAATCGCTGACCAGAATGGCCGTTTCAAAGGCTGACATCCGCACGATTCTCATCGGGAACCCGCGACGCGTGCTTGCGTTTTAGCGGCGCGTCCGGCACGTGTCCCGGACCGCCAGTCTGCAGTCTCATCAGGGTGGCACTCCGTGTCACCAGGCAGCTTGGTCAATGCTTCCACAGTTCCATCGCCATCACAGTTTTTACCCGATGTGCCGCAGGACATCCTTCCGCCACTTGGTCTCGGCCTCGTCTTCGATGCCCCAAGGCGGGAACCTGTGGCAAACCATAGCATTGAACCCACAGGCGGAAAAACTTAGAGTGGGCACACGGCATCAATGAACGTTGGTCGATAACTGCTCGTGGTTCGCACGGAAGCCCTCCGTTTGTCGACGGGTTTGATTCATGATTCCATTGGCTGCTTCCGCCGCTGGTCTGGATCCCGGACGCCGGCGCGTCCTGTCGAGCATGGCGGCGGGGGTTTTGGGATGCGGGCTGTCCGATCTGCTTTCTCTCCAGGGATTCGCGGGAAATTCGGATGCGAAGGGTCGCAAAGCGCTCAATGTGCTCGTCCTCTATGAAGAGGGGGGCATCAGCCAGATGGATACCTGGGATCCGAAACCGGACGCGCCGGTCGACCATCGCAGCCCTTATTCCCCGATCGCCACGAACGTCCCCGGGATCCAGTTTACGTCGCTGATGCCGCAGATCGCCCGGCATGCGGACAAGCTCTCTGTTGTCCGATCAATGACGACCACGCGGGTGGCAGGCCACATCGAAGGCTGTCTGGAGTTCATCAAGGGCTACCGCTTCGATTCGCCCGCGTTTCAGGGACCGGGGCTCAACTCGCATCGCTTTCCGGATATCGGTTCCATCGTGACCGATCTCCTGGGAACTAATTGTCCGGAACTCCCCGGGTACATCTTCTGTCCCGGCGCCAACCTGCCGAATTTCGTCAACAATTCCGGGTTCCTGCATCGCAGCCGGTCAGCGTGGAAACTGGGAACTCGGAGTCTGGGCGAGAACGTCGCCGCTCCGGGCTGGCGGGTGAAGTCGCTCGATCCTCAGCCGGGACTGGATCGACACCGTTTGATGACCCGGCGGAATCTGCTCCAGGCGCTCGACGTCACCCCGACCGCCGGGGAACGCGCCGCGGAAGCCTTCGCGCGAAATTTCGAGCACGCCTTCGACCTGCTGACGAGCCCCGGCGTTCAGGCCTCGCTGTCGTTCGACCAGGACTCTGCGACCACGCTCGATCGCTACGGCCGCGATCACCGGGGGATGTGCTACCTGATGGGACGCAAGCTGATTGAAGCGGGGGTCCGGTTCGTTACGGTCACAGTCATACAACCGTCGGATCTCGTCGGACGCCCGAACAATGGCGAGCCGAACGGCGCGTTCCTGAATTGGGACCATCACGAGGGGATCTACAACAACGGGCCGTGCGGCGGCCCACAGGCGATGAACAACGGCGAGCGCTACGGGCTGCCGCATCCGGTCATGATGCCCAGCCTCGACCGCTCCTTCAGTGCTCTGCTCGAGGATATGCACCAGCGGGGGCTGCTGGAGGAGACGTTGGTGTGCCTGATCACCGAGATGGGCCGCACACCCCGGCTCAACAAGTGGCACGGCCGCGACCACTGGGCACGGGCCCTGTCGATCGCGTTTGCCGGTGCCGGAGTTCCCGGCGGCCAGATCATCGGCCAAACCGACCGCGAAGCCGCCGACGTCATCGACCGCCGTTACACCCCTTGCGATTATGCCGAAACGATCTACCGCAAGCTGGGCATCGACACCGACCAGCGCCTGAAAATGCCGGATGGCCGCCCAATTGACTTCAGCGAACAGGGACGCCCGATCATCGAGTTGTTTTGAGACCGAAGAGCCCGTCCACGGTGCTGAAGGTCTCAACGAAAAAAGCCCGATCCGCCGACGGCGGACCGGGCATTTCAAACATCCTCGGTGGGTTTTGATCCCCGAGAGATTTATGCCGGCTCACAAGCGCAGGGTATGCTCGGACACGTATTCGCCGGTTGACCGGCGATTCACCGTGTAACTTCCCTTGCTAACCCCTCGTACAAAAAACGGAGAGGGGGGGATTCGTTCCGCCCGCTTTCCGCAACTCTTTTATTGCCTTTGGATTCTGTCGCAACTCCTGAACTGCGGCCAGATTAAAGCCTTCTGG
>JBLMWR010000668.1:0-5151 GCA_050257335.1 Deltaproteobacteria bacterium
CTCGGCGGGGCGATGGGGGGATGCGGAGCACAGAATTCGGAATGCGGAACCGTCTCACGGATTGTATTCCGCATTCCGAATTCCGCCCTCCGAATTTCCAACGCAATCCGACAGCCGGCCCAAGCAGTATTCTGCCGCTTCTACTTGGGCTCGACCGTCACAAACACCGGGTCGCCGCAGAAGGTGAGCTTCATGACGAAGTTGATCGACACGTGGGCCATGACGGGGACGAGCTGCTTGTCGACCGCCGGTGCGTCGGCGGCCGCGACCAGGGTGATGAAGCCCTTCGTCTCTTCCCCCGTCAGCAGCGTTTTGCTCTTGGCTCCGTCCATCTTCACCCCCTTGGGGAGGCTGTTGCCGAACGGCTGTTCGAGGTGCTGATAGAGCACGTCGAGGGTGACGTTTCCCTTGAAACCGGGGGCCCGCTCGATCTCGACCTCGATCTTCTGGGACGTACCCGGCTTGAGCGTCACCGCCGTCGTGCTGAGCTTGACGGCGCGAATGTCCATCGGCTCGGCGACGGAGACGGTGTGCAGATCGACGGGGAAGTTTCCGCGGCCGCCGCCGGGGGAATAGTATTCCTGCAGCGGCTGGGCGACGGCGGTGATTTTCAGGGGCTCGCCGTTGGGAACAGGATGCGTGGCCGTGCCGGTGATGCGGAGATTCGACGCGCCGGCGGGGGCGTTCGCCGCCGCCTGCAGGATCACGCAACCGTCGTTGGCATTGGCGAGAATTCTGCCGGGAACGGCGGTCACTCCCGGCGGAAGCCCTTCGACACCGAGCTGAATGTCCCCCGCAAAACCGTTCTTACGCAGCCCGCGGACGTAAAAGACGCTGTTGACGCCCGGGGCCAGCGGCGTTTTGTCGGTGTCGGCTTCGAGCAGGAAGTGCGGTTCGGCACGCGTGACCTGGATTGCATAAGTGTATTGCGGGCCGCCGCGCAGGTGCAGGTCGCGAATCTCGAGAATGTACTTGCCGTCGGCGGGGGCCGACCAGTTTTCGAGCGTCGAATCGGCGCTGGTGACGCGGCTGAAGGTCGAATCGTCGGCTTCCGAGATCGCCGCCCCCTTGTCGTTCAGGATGCGGAGGAACGGATCGAGGGCCGACCAGGCGCGGCGGGCCGTGACTTCGAAGGAGAGCTTTTCCCCCGCCTTGGCCTCGAACAGATAGCGGTCGCTCTCGCCGGGGTTCTCGATCCGGCCCGCGATGACGCCGGGGATGACGAAGGGCTGCGCCGTGGCCGCGGGGTTCGCTTCGGCGGCAGTCCCCGCTGCAGCCGGGGCGGCCGACGGGGGCGCCTCGGTCAACGTTGCCAGGCCGGTGACCAGGACGGCGAATTCGTTCGCCGGCTGGCCGCCAACGGTCGGCGAGACCCAGCGCATGCCGGCGGGAGTCTCGGGGGGCAGGTTCAGCACCGTGGCGGGGTCGGCAGGCAGGTTGTAGCCCACGAGAGCCAGTCTCGCTTCCACTCCGGGTTTCACCGCCAGCGGGAGCGCCTGGGTGACGAAGGGGCGGTTATTGATCTCGATGCTGTAGGTCCAGTCGCCGTTTCCCTGGTAGCGGACGTCGCGGATTTCGAGCAGGTATTCGCCGGCCTGCTCGAACTTGTAATAGAGGAGCGGATCGCCGGCGTAATAGTTGTCGCTTGTCGCGAGCGTGCTCCCCGAAGAATTCCGCAGCGTGATCATGGGATCGACGCGAGTCTGCATGTCATGCAGGCGATTGAGGAGCCGCTGCGAGCGGACGTGAAAGGTGAGTCCCGTGCCGCCTTCGACCTTGAACTTGAAGAAATCGAGGTCTTCGGCTTTTTCGATTGTCCCGCACGCGGTGGCGGGGAGCTTGATTTCCTGCGCCTTTTCGGGAGTGTTGTTGTCGGCCGACTCGCTCACGACCGGATCGCGGGCCACGACGATCTGCCCGACGGTGCTGGCTCCCTGCGGGGTGATGATTCGGAAGTCGCGGACTCCCGGCACGGCGTCGGGGGCGACCGTAAAGCGGATCTTGATCTTCGCAAGATTGGGCTTGGCCGCCGGCGGCTTTTCGCCCTCTTTCTTCTCGGGTTCTTTCTTTTCGGGCGGGACGACTTCCCCTTTCACTCCCTCGCCGGCGACGATGATCTGATACGCGCCGTGCAGGTTGTACCGGGCGTTCACTTCATGCTCGGTCGTCTGCCCGATCTGCGCCGCCGCGGGCTTGACGCTCATCAGCATCGGGTACGAGTTATTCGTCTGCGCCTGTACCGTCGCCGAGACGAGACACAAAACGACGCAACCAATGACAAATTCTGCTTTTTTCATGGATCAACCGCTATCTGTGATGTGAAAACCCGCAGTTTTCGAAATTTCGTGTTTTTCGTGTGTTTCGTGGTTTCTCTCTGTTCGAGTACCGTTTGGGATGAGAACCACGAAATACACGAAACACACGAAAAGAATTGGCGAAAGCGACTTTCTGTCACGCCTTTGCACCGTCACCTGCGGACTCGGAACTTGGAGTGTGAGCGGCATACTTAAAACAGACGATTTTACACTTGGGACACCGGCAGGCCGGGGCCTTCGTACCGCTCGTGAAAAGGCCCACGACGGTAACGTACGTGTTTTTGAATAGCCGTTCATTGTTGAAATGAAGCTGTGCCTGCGGGAAAGCCCCGATTCCCCACGCCTTCAAATCGAGCTCTCCGATTTCCATCTCAGCATCACAATTCGGGCATCGCATGGCGACGGACGCTCGCTTGAGACTGGGTGCTTCGCCTCCTTATCCCCTGCCTTTGCGTCTTTGCGCCTTCGCGTGATGCCTTTCAGTCCTCCTCATAATGTGTCGAAGGTAGAAATCACGCAAAGACGCCAGGGCGCAAAGAGTTTTCGGTTGACGCCGTTCGATGAAACGTGGTGTTTATCGCACAAACAAAAACTGTTTCGAGTTGATCAGCGCCCACAACAGGTCCTGGTAGCATTCCTGCGGCGAGGGACTCTCGGAGAGGAATTTCTGCGAGGCGGCCAGCTCGGGCGCTGTGGGGCGGCGCGAGACGGTCGCCAGGTACAATTCCGTCACGATTTCCTCGTGCGGCTTCTTGGCGGCCAGCAGTTTGGCGATGCGGCCGTTCGCGTCGGCGATTTTGGCCGCCACCACGTCGCCGTTGAGCGTGTGCAGCGCCTGGGCCAGATTCTCATCCGGCGTCCGTTCGCATTCGCAGACGCTCGCCCGCTTCGGCTTGCCGAACGTCACCAGAAACGGGTTCTGATAGTTCGAATCGGGAAGCTCGATGGCCCGCGTGCCCAGCGGCAGGTTCGGGTATTTCGTCGGCGAGCCGCTGGCGTAGTCGATGGCGTCGAGCAGCGGCTCGGCCGAAAGGCGCTTCACCTTGAAATGGCTGTAAAACCGGTTGTCGCCGGCGTTCTGCGGCGTGGGCTGCGAGTCGAGCTGATAGAGGCGCGAATTCATGATCGTCCGCATCAGGTGCTTGACGTTGAATTTGCTCTCTCGAAAATCGCGCGCCAGGGCCTGCATCAGGGCCACGTTGGTGGGGGGATTCGTCGACCGCATGTCGTCGATCGGTTCGACGAGGCCCCGCCCCAGCAGATAGCCGACGTAGCGATTGACGATGTTCCGTGCGAACATCTCGTTGCCGGGAGCGGTCAGCCATTTGGCCAGGGCGACCCGGCGGTCGAGCGGGTCGTCGACCGGTTCCCCTTCCAGCGGCGTCGGCTTCATGATCTTACCCGTCTTGGGGTGCGTCACTTCACCCCCCGAACGGACGAGGACGATCGTCTCGCCGCCGAAATTGCCGAATTCCGAGCTTCCCTTGGTCCCCACGCGCGAGAAGAACGCCGCAAAGCTGTAATAGTCCTGTTGGCTGTACTTCTCGAACGGGTGATGATGGCATTTGGCGCACTGCAGGCGGATGCCGAGAAACAACTGTGAAGTCGACTCGGCCAGGTCCGGAGGATTATTGGCGATGCGGTAGTAGTTGGCCGGGCCGTTCGAAAAGATCGAGCCCTTGGCCGTCACCAGCTCGCGGACGAACTCGTCGAACGGTTTGTTGGTGCGGAACGATTCGCGCAACCAGTTGTGGAGGGCCCACATTCCCGATTCGCCGAGCGTCGTGCTGTTGTTGCGGATCAGGTCGGCCCATTTCAGCGTCCACAGGGCGGCATAGCGGTCGTTGTAGATGTCCTGCGCCGGATCGCCGGTGAACCCCAGCAGCCGGTCGATCAGTTTCTTCCGCTTGTCTGGGTCTTTCGAATCGAGGAACGCAGTCGTTTCTTCGACCGTGGGCTGCGAACCGACGGCGTCGAAGAACGCCCGCCGCAGAAACGCCGCATCGTCGCAGAGGGGAGACGGGGCGATTCCCAGTTCCTTGAACTTGGCCGAAGCCAGCTCGTCGACGAAGTTGTTGTTCTGCCAGCCGGCCAGATCAACCGAGTCGGCGTAAGGAATGGCGACGGTCGAGATTTCGGCCTGGCCCTCGTAGCGGACCATGACCGGCGCCTGACCGCGGCCGATCGCCGTGACGAGCCCGGTCGGCGTGACGCTCAGGACGGCGTCGTCCATGCTGTCGAAGCGGGCCCAGGCCGTCACGTCGCGGGTCTTGCCGTCGCTGTACAGGGCCTGCACCTGCAACTGCTGCTTGAGGCCCGGCCGTCCGACGCGCGTGGCGGGGGTCACGACGAGCTTCGCGACTTTGCGCGCATCGGGTTTCGAATCGGCCGCGCCCGCGGCGATCCAGGCGGCGAGGATATTGTAGTCGGTCGAGCCGACTTCGAGCCGGCGTCCGCCCCCGTGCGGCAGCGCCATCGTGGGCTTCTTGAGGACCAGACTGTCCGGCGGATTGAGGAAGTTCACGCGACGCTGCATGCGGTCGCGGACGATGGCGTTGCGGTCGGCGGGGGGATCGTAACCCATCACCGACAGCGTGAAGCCCCCTTTGCCGTGCTGGCTGGCGTGACACGTTCCCGCATTGCAGCCGGCCTTGTAAAAGATGGGAAGCACCTGTTCGGCGAATTCGACTTTCGGATCGGGAAGAATCCCTTCGACGTGCACCTCGACCGGTTTGCCGACTCCGTCAACAGTGACCGTGACGACGGCATCGCCGTTGGCCAGTCCCAGCAAACGCCCGCCCGAGGTCACCGAGACCACCGCCGCGTTCGAGGAGGC
>JBLMWR010000669.1:0-3312 GCA_050257335.1 Deltaproteobacteria bacterium
GTCATCGAGTTCAGCGGCAATCTGGAGGCGGTCGAAAACCGCGTCGTCGTCCCCCTTATCGAAAGCATCTGCCGCAACGAAGGTTCGAAGCTGGGCGCCGTCGAACTCCTCGTGGGAGAAACGCGCGAACAGTTCCAGGACGAGACCAGCCGGCAGTTCGAACAGAAGCTCAACGAAACCGGGGTGGTGCTGCAGTACGGCCTGGTACGGCACATTTACATCCCGCAGGAAGTGCGGCTGCCGATCCAGAAAAAATACATCGCCGACGAATTGAAGCTGACGCGCGATCAGGAGCAGTTGACCGCCCGGACCGAGGCAAATCTCCGCGAGGCCGAGAAGATGGTTGAACTCGAGTCGGAACGGATCGCCGTCGAGACGGACAAGCTCGTTGCGGAAAAAAAGGCCGAGGGCGACAAGACCGCCGCCGAGACCGCCGCCGAGACCCTCAAGCTCGTGGCGGCGATCGCCAGGCAGACGGCCGAGCTCGACCGCGAAGCGACCGTGACGCTGGGCCAGGCCGAGGCCGACGCCCAGAAGCTGATGGAAGAAGCCAAAGCCGGGCGGTTCAGGCTGGCGGTCAGCGCCTTCGGTTCGGGGGACGCCTTCAATCAGTGGGTCTTCGCCTCGGGGCTTCCCGACGACATTCAACTGCAATTACTGTACGCGGGCGAAGGGACCTTCTGGACCGACCTCAAGGCTTTTACCGACGTCATGCTGGGCAAGCAGGTGCAGGATTCGCGTCAGGCGCCGCGTGCACCGCAAAATCCCCCGCCGAAGCCTGCCGTGAAGTAACCGCTGCTCGCTTGTGGTTTTGCGAGGCTCGGGTCAATCGTCGCCCTCCAGCAGCACCGGCCCCCCTTCCGGCAGCAGCCCCTTCAGCGGACACTCTTCGCACTTCGCCCGCGCGCCGCAGAAATCGCGCCCCAGACGCGAATTCCAGATCGACACGTCCGCGACGCCGACGTCCGTATCGCGCAGACCGCCAATGAAAAACGCCTGCCAATCGTCGTATTCGGCGGACAGGTCCATCCAGCCGTGGCGGGCGGCGATCCGACGGCTCCCCCGATCGAGGGGATAGACCGCCAGCCCTCCGACGAACAGCAGAATCCGGTCGGCCAGTTCCCAACTGACCCCGCGAATCGCGCGAAGCTCTTCCTGCCAGGCATCGAGAGGCCGGGCTGCGAAGGCCGCCGCCGCGTCTTCGTCGCCAATCTCACTCAGCCACCACTGAGCCAGCGCCGGGAGTGCTCCCGCATGGCTGGATTTCTGCCCGGCCCCCTCGAAGATTTCCATCAGCCGCGACCGCGTAAGCCGCGCCGTTTCCTCCGGGGTTCGCAAAGGTGACTCGTCGATCCATGACCCGTCACGGCCTTTCGTGGCCGATCCGCCCTGTTTCAGGACGATCCGAACGAGCGTCAGCCACGCCTCGGGCGGGCTCGCGTGCGGGGATGAACCGTAATATTGCCTCAGCAGATCCACCGCATTGCCTAAAACGTTCTGGGCCATGCTCCGTTCTCTCCCCATGAATGATTCCCGCTTTGATTATAGCCATCGCTCGACGATGCAACTTCCGATCGCAACCACCCGCGGACAGCGGATCCATCCGGCCGGGCAACCCGGCCACGCCATTGCTTGCGAATCATCCGCCCCCTTCCCAACCCATGACCGCGTCCGACGGTTCGCCGCGCAGCAATGCGAGATCCCAAATCTCTGATTTTTCTGCTGACTCTTGGCTTCATTCCCTGGCCCGGTTAGTCTGGAATTTCTATTCCGCAGGCCGCCCCTGTCTGCATTACGTTGTCATTTTTCAGGATCGTCGATTTCATGCCCCGAGGAATGCGAACCCTGCTGGCGGTCGTGTCGGCCGTTGCCGCGGCGGCATGGCTGCTGTCCGCGGCCCGAACGGAAAGCCCGCCGCTTGCGGGTGCCCGGGTCCTCGCCGCCGACGGCGCGGTCAAATGGTTCAAGGGAAACATCCACACGCACACCCTGTGGAGCGACGGGAACGATTACCCCGAGATGGTTTCGCTGTGGTATAAGGAGCGCGGCTACGACTTCCTGTCGTTCAGCGACCACAATACACTCCTCAACCGCGAGCGCTGGATCGACGCGCTCAAGAACAAAGGAGGGCGCGTAGCGCTGGAAAAGCTCAAGGCGCGCTTTCCCGACGGCTGGGTGGAAGAGCGGACCAATGACAAGGGTGAGCCCGAAGTCCGCCTGAAGACCTTCGAAGAAATCGCCTCGAAAATTGGCGACCCGGCCAGGTTCCTGCTCATCCAAGGGGAGGAAATCAGCGACCATTTTCGCCGGATTCCCGTTCACATGAACGCCACGAACCTGGGCGAAGTCATTCCGCCGATGGGCGGCGAAAGCGTTTTCGAAGTCATGCAGCGCAACACCGACGCGCTCGTCGCGCAGCGCGAACGCACCGGACGACCCATGCTGATCCACCTCAATCATCCCAACTTTCATTACGGCATTACGGCCGAAGAGCTGTCGCTGGTCCGCGGCGAGAACTTTTTCGAGGTCTACAACGGGCATCCCGATGTCCACAACGAAGGTGACTCCGAACATGCCTCCGCCGAACGCATCTGGGACATCATCCTCACCCGCCGGATCACCATGTTTCACATGCCGCTCATGTTCGGCCTCGCGACAGACGACGGCCACAATTATCATGGCATCCCCAGCCGCGCCAGCGAGCCGGGACGCGGCTGGATCGTCGTTCTGGCCCGCGAGCTGACGGCCGGCGCGATCATCGCGGCGATGGACCAGGGATCGTTCTACGCTTCGAGCGGCGTGAAACTCGAACGCATTGCGAGTACGCCCGGTGGAATCGAGGTCGAGGTCGTACAACAGGAGGGGGTGGACTACGTAATCGACTTCATCGGGACGCGCCGCGGCTTCGATCCCGAAAGCGAGCCCGTGTTCGACGTCAACAGCATGCCCGTTCGGACTACGCGGCGTTACAGCAACGACATCGGCCGCGTGCTGGAGACCGTTACCGGCCCCCGGGCCTGCTATGCTTTCGACGACGATGATCTGTACGTCCGGGCCCGCGTCACGTCGACGAAGAAGCATCCGAACCCTTCGTCCCCGGGTGAATACGAACGCGCCTGGTGTCAGCCCGTCCTGGGCCCCGCCGCACGGGATCGGTGAACCGCGCCAGCACACGGCACACTTGCGCCTCGTTCCCAGGCTCGGCCTGGGAACGAACGATGTAGTCAATCCGGTCCTCCGAGATGGTCACTGCGGGTCGCTTGCGCGGCTGGCTATAGAGCAACGCAAGTCGCTGATCTCAAGCACTTCTTC
>JBLMWR010000670.1:0-4398 GCA_050257335.1 Deltaproteobacteria bacterium
CGATCGCCGCGGCGGAACGTGAGCTCGAGGAGGGCCCGGCCTTGAGCCTGTGGAGCGCCGTGCTCCCCGGGGCCAGACTCGAGGCCTTTCACGTCGAGTTCGAGGGGACCCCTGACGGTCCGATCTGCAGCGGCCTCCCGGAGCCCGGCCCCGGTGGCGAAACGGCGCGGGCCGTGTTTCTGCTCGCCGACCCGTACAGCACCGCCGTCGATACGCTGATCTCCCGGCTGGCCGACGACGTGCCCGGCGTCCCGCTGATCGGCGGGATGGCCAGCGGCGGCGCGGGGCCGGATGAAAACCGGCTGATGCTCGACGGCCGGAGCTTCACGAATGGCGGCGTCGGGGTGATCCTCCGCGACGGTCCGCAGGTGCACTCGATCGTCTCGCAGGGTTGCCGACCGATCGGAACCCCGTTCGTCGTCACCAAAGTTCAGGACAACGTCATTCTGGAGCTGGGGGGCAAGACGGCACTTTCGCGACTGGAACACACGTATGCGGACCTGTCGGAAGACGACCGGCACCTGATCCGCCGCGGCCTGCACGTGGGAATTGCCATGAACGAATACAAGCCGGCGTTCTCGCGGGGAGACTTTCTCATCTCGAACGTGCTGGGGGCCGACCGCGAGTCGGGGGCCATCGCGATCGGGAAGTTCGTACGCACTGGCCAGACCGTGCAGTTCCACGTCCGGGATGCCGACACGGCCGACGAAGACTTGCGGCAGTTGCTGGCGGCACAGCGGGAGAAGCACCGCGGCGCGCCGGGCGGGGCGCTTCTATTCAGTTGCAATGGGCGAGGGACGCGCTTGTTTTCGAAGCCCGACCACGACGCAGGCGTCGTTCAGGAGCTGTGCGGCCCGCTGCCACTGGCGGGATTTTTCGCGCAAGGCGAACTGGGCCCCGTTGGCGGCCGCAACTACATCCACGGCTTTACCGCAAGCGTGGCGCTGTTTGACGACGTGTAGTACGACTTTACATGCCGGCGCTACGGTTGAACTCGGAATCGCGCATCACCTGGAGCGGATCTTTGCCCACGACAAAAAAGGTCGTCTCCTCGGGCGCCGCGGCCCCTTCCAGGGAGAGCTTCACCGTAAAAGAGGGCGGCGTGCTTCCCGGCAGCTCGGCGACGACTTCGTAACTGGTGAGCTTCGTACCAGCGGCCCAGGCGGGGTCAACCAGTTGCACCGCCGGTTCTTCGGTGTCAATCACACCCGGTTTTTCCAGTCCGTTTTGCCAGGCCGTGAGGGCCGTGTCCAGCGCCTCGCGAGCCAGGTCTTCCTCGGGGTGGAAGGTCTCGACGGTCACTTTTTCGCCGCAGCCGGCCAGGAACATGAAGAGGGCCAGAGGCAGGGCGCCCCGCCACAAACAACCGTGATTACAACTCGACATGACGTGTTCTCCTGGGAACGGAGTTCTCAAAAAGAGCAACCGCGCCCCGCAGGCGGGGCGGCTAAACAAAACCGTTGATTTCTTCATTGATCGTCCGCGGACGGTGCAGGCTGCAATGCGAGCCAGCGCCGCCGGCGGATGTGGTAAAACAGGACTGGTAGAAGGAGGTCGATCACCTCGTCGGCGATCAGAATGCCCCCCAGGACGGGGGCGGCCATCGGGCGGATGACTTCCGCCCCCGCCCCGCTGGCCCAGAGCATGGGAGCCAGGCCCAGAATCATCGTTCCTTCGGTGAGCAGCTTGGGGCGCAGGCGGTGGACAGCCCCATCCATGACCGCCTGACGCAACTGGGCCAGCGACATCCGCTCCAGCCCTCCTGACTTGTCCACCGCTTCCCGCAAGTAGACCAGCATGATCATTCCGGTCGCCGCCGCCATCCCGAAACAGGCGATGTACCCGACACCCACGGCGACCGAGAACTTGAAGTCGAACAGCCATTGGAAGAGGACACCGCCCGCGAAGGTCCCCGGCACGGCCAGCAGCATCAGGCAGGCGTCGGCCCAGTCGTGGTACGTGAGGTACAGGAACAGAAAAATGCTGGCAATCACAATGGGAATGACGAACAGCAGCGTGCGGCCCGTGGCGACGGCGTGCTCGAACTGTCCCGTCCATTCGACGTAGGTTCCTTCAGGCAGTTCGACCTGCTCAGCGACCGCACGGCGGGCAGCTTCCACGAATTCGAGAACGCCACGATCGCGAACGTTGAGCTTCACGTAATTTCGCAACAGGCCGTTTTCGCTCTTGATCGTCGCCGGACCTTCGACGATTTTCACCGACGCCACATCTTCCAGAGGAACGAAGCCTGCCGGTCGCGGACGCAGGAGCGGCGTGTCACTGGCGGCGCCCGGCGGCATGGAAACGACCGCGGCCAGATCCCTCGAGCGCTCTGCCAGCTCCCGCACGGGAACCGGCAGGCGGCGGATCGCCTCTTCGTCGCGGCTCGAATCGCGCTGGTATCGCACGCGCAGGGCGTGGTGCTCGCGCCCTTCGACCGTCGTGGTGGCGACTTTCCCCCCGATCGCCGTTTCCACAAGATCGTTGATGTCGCCGATCTGGACGCCATACAGGGCCGCCTTCTCGCGATCGGGACGGATCTCGACATAGCCTTTGCCGCGCAGCGGCTCGGCGACGACGCTGACGGCGCCGGGGAGCGTTTGCAGAACGGCGGCGATCCGGTCACAGACATCGGCCACGTCTTCCTGCCGTCGCCCCAGAACCCGCACGCCAATTTCTGTGTTCACGCCGGTATTGAGCATGTCGACGCGATTCTGAATGGGCATGGTCCAGACGTTGCCCCAGCCGGGCATTTTCAGCGCCGTGTCCATCTCGCCGCCGTAGGCGGTCATTCCTTCACGCTCGCAGGGCCAGAGCATGAGCCGACTGGAAAAACTGCGGGAAAGGTCGGCGCAAAGCGTGTCGAGCACGGGGTGTGGGTCGATCACAGGAAGTGGGCCGTGGGAGCTGGAATGATGGTGATGGTGGCCGGCTCCGCCCTCTGCCGGCTTGCGCTCCGGGCTCGCCGCGCTCGCTGGCGGTGTCGCGCTCCCCTCCCGGGCGCGGGCCACCTGTTTGGCGATTTCAGCCAGCCGCGGATCGGTGACCTCGGCGCGCTTCAGGATTTCTTCCCCGGCGATCCGCGTGAACGTCCTGGCGGCCCGGTCGAGAATCTCGTCGTTGAGCCGGCGGATGTGCCCCGACCACAACTGGTCTCTTTCTTTTCGCGCCGACTGTTCGAGGTCGGCCAGGAGCACAGGGCGCGGCGCTCCCAGCCACTGGCCGAGGGCCAGGGCGGGCCGCGCCAGCCATCCCGGTCGATACTCCAGGACCTGCGGATCGTCGGCGAGAAAGCCCCGGGCGCGCAGCGCGTCGGCGGCATGGCGGGCGATTTCCGAGACGTCCTCACTCTGCAGGGACATCGCCAGATGCTCCGAGGCATGCGCGGCAGCGGAGCTGGTGACCAGCGCGACATCTCCAGGGGTCATGTGTTTCAGGAGCTTCCCCTGCTGTTCCAGGAGCGTGACCGTGCGACGCACGAGAAAATGGGCCAGCTCGATGTGCAACTGCCGGGAGAACTCTTCGTTCTTCTGAAAGACAAACTCGCGCATGACGGCGTCGTAGCGCTGCAGGGTTTCAACGTGCGCCGCGTCGAGCAGGTCGGCGGCGGCTTCGCGACTCTCCGGGGGGGCCACCAGCTTCGCCTGCATCAGTGCCTCGTACACGGCCCGTTCCTGGCGTCTGGCAGCATCGGCGGTCAGCTTGCGGCGCGGCCAGAATTCCCGGGGTCGGAACATCACCATCGTTTCGATCATGTCCAGCGGGGCCGGATCGAACGGCGATTCCACGCGCCCCGCCTTGCCCAGGACCATTTCGACTTCGGGAAAGCGGCACAGGAGCATGTCGCGGGCCATGAGGTCGTCGCCAGCCTGGACGCTCGAGGCCCGCGGAACGGTGATGGGCATATCCATCACCATGCCTTCGTCGAGCGGCATGCGCATTTCGACATCCAGAGGCCGGATCTGCTGCTCGGCAAGCAGCGCGACGAGCAGCAGACTGGACATTCCCAGTGCGCGGCCGACGGCAGTGCGCATCGTCCAGCCGGTCATCACGAGCGCGGTGCCGAGCAGGGGGAGCAGGATCCGCCGGTCTCCAAGCGGGATCGCCCCCAGGACCAGCGTCATCCCCAGAACCCAGAGGAGCGGTCCCGGATGGTCGAGCAGGTAATTCAGAACAGGGCGGTAGACGTCGATGACGCTCCGCACGATCCAGCTTTCGGTCTCGCGCCGGATCCGCCCCTTGATAAAGATTGTGCACAGTGCCGGGACCAGCGTCACCGCCAGGATCGCCACCGACAGCAGGGCGAACGTCTTCGTGAACGCCAGCGGACGGTACATTTTCCCGTCAATGCCGCTCAGGGCGAACACCGGCAGGAACGACACCAGCATGATCATCACC